>NZ_JAYFSK010000014.1:0-61564 GCF_041464035.1 Acinetobacter sp. AL9
CGCCGTATGGATATTATCATCGTCGCGCACCATTCTGGCCTGACCCATTCTATGATATGCCGCAAGTGGTGACCCTCGATCCGACTCAAGTGTCTTACACCATTCAGTGTTTTAAAGATCAAAAATCTGCACCTGAAGATGCCTTTGATGCGAGCCTAATTTTACAATCACTGGGGGCAAAATATGGTTTAAGTCCCACAGGACAACCATTACCCCCACCAACCTCTGCCCCTGCCGCGCCCTAATGAGATAAGGATGCCTGCATGAATACAGCGTCTGACCACACTTTAGCGAGCAGCTCGCAGCATAGCTCTCCGAGCCTGCAACGCAGTAAACGCTTTGCCACCATTGCTTTAGTGATTGCCGTGCTGGCATGGCTGGCATTAATGCTGACCGCAAAATTACTGCCTGAATATACGTGGTTGATTCACATACTAATGCTGTCTGCCGAAGCAGGCGTGGTCGGTGGTCTGGCAGACTGGTATGCGATTACGGTGCTGTTTCGCAATCCTTTTGGCAAAATGCCAATTCCTAAATTCTTACGTGATCACACCGAAATTATTCCACGCAACAAAGACCGTATTGCCGAGTCGATGGGGCGTTTCGTACAGGAAAACTTTTTATCGCCCCAAGTGGTACAAAAAAGCCTGCACAGCACTGACTTATCTTTATCCGTGGGCAAATGGTTGGCGAATCCACAAAATAATGCGCAAGTGACCCAAGTCATTCAGCAGACTGTACCGAAAATTTTTGAATTTGTCGGGCAAGAACAAATTGGGCGCTTTATTCAAAGCAACAGTGTGCAATGGGTTCGCAACACGCAGGTCAACCACTTGGCCAGTGAAATGCTGCGTGCGGTTTTGGAAAATGACTTTCATCAGGATGTGCTGCAACGCGGTTTAGACCTTGCCCATGACTGGATGCTGAAACATCCTGAAAAAAGCCGTGAATTGACCCGTCAATTGTTTAAAGAGCTTGGCGTGTGGAAACTGGCCAAAGGTGCGAGCTGGATTGGAATTGATGTGCAGCAACGCACCATAGATTCTTTACTGCAACGGGTCGAATCTATGTTGGCAGACCCTGAACATCCTTGGCGACAAAAAATTGAAGATGCTGGGCAACAACTGATGTTACAACTGGCAGATAACAACAGCAGTGCCAGTCTACGTCTAAATGACACTAAAAATGCCCTATTAGACAGTCCGCAAGTCTTGAATTTTATTAGTGGTGCAGTGGTGATTCTCTGCAATGCGATTAAGGAAGATTTACAAAAATCTGATTCGGGAATTGCGCAAAACCTGCGTATTGCCATTCAGCAAGTCGGTGAAAATATCATTGCCAATACCGCAGTACGTCAATTACTGAATGAAAAAATGAGTACGATTGCGGTGAACTTGTCAGATCAATATAGTGAAAAAGTGATTCGCTTTATTAGTGAGCGCATTCATGAATGGGACTCGCGCGAAATGATTGGCAAAATTGAAAACGAAGTCGGTGGTGATTTACACATGATTCGGGTCAATGGTGTAGTGGTAGGTGCATTTATTGGTCTGGGATTGGGGATTATTCGGGCATTGGTGGAGTTGATTTGAGATGAAATTTTTTTGATAAGTCGATCTTGAGGTGTTCAATCAAAAATAACGCCTCGAACGATCTATTCAAGCCACATCATCACCCTTTACCCCATTTGCATTCCCCCCTGAAAACGCTACGATGTAAAACAAGCTGCTGCCACAACCAGAACCCCACTATGCTCGATATTCACGCGAAACTGCCTGCTCAAGGTCTGAGTATTTTTAGTACCATGTCTAACTTGGCACAACAACTGAATGCCTTAAATTTATCGCAGGGTTTTCCCGACTTTCCCCCACCTGCAGCATTACTGGATGCTTTAAGCCAAGCCACACACGCAGGCTTCAATCAATATCCTTCGGGCGATGGTTACTTGCCACTACGCGAACAACTGGCACAGCAATTTTTACAGCGTGATCAGCTAATGCTTGACCCGATCAGTGAAATTACCATCACCCCAGGGGCAACACTGGCTATTTTTAGCATCATGCAAACCGTGCTGCAGGCAGGCGATGAAGTCATTATTTTTGATCCAAGTTATGACAGTTATGCACCCTGTGTAAAATTGTTGGGTGCAAAAGCCGTTCATATTCCGCTGCAGGCTCCACATTTTCAGGTGGACTGGAATATGGTCAAAGATGCGATTCATGCCAAAACCCGCATGATCATCATCAACACACCACATAACCCCACAGGCACAGTATGGTCAGCGCAAGATTGGCTGCATTTAATTGATGTTATTCAGGAACATAATATTGTGGTGCTGTCCGATGAAGTCTATGAACATTTGGTCTTTGATGCGCATCAACACCGCTCTGCACTGTCTTTTCCTGAGCTTAGGGAACGCAGTTTTGTCGTGGGTTCCTTTGGTAAAACTTTTCATGTCACAGGCTGGAAAACAGGCTACTGTGCGGCTGCACCTGCCTTAATGCAGCTCTTTCGCCAAGCCTATCAATTTATTAATTTCTGCGGAGTTAGCGCTGTGCAAGTGGCTTTGGCAAATTATATGCAGCAGCACCCTGAACATATTGCAGAACTGGCAAAGTTTTATCAGGACAAACGTGATTTGTTTAATCAAGGCATTGCCAATTCACGCTTTCAATTCAGCCCTGCACAAGGCACTTATTTTCAAAATTTAGATTACAGCAATATCCGTCCCGGCTTAAATGCTGTCGATATGTGCCATTTTCTAGCCGAGCAGCACGGCATTGTCGGTATTCCTGTGTCTGCATTTTATCAAACCCCACCCGATGATTTACGTTTAATCCGTTTCTGCTTTGCTAAAAAAACCGAAACCCTGTTGCGTGCAGGTGAAATTTTATCGGCAATTTAAGCGATGAAGCTCCACTGAAATGTCACTGAGTTACTGAAAAGCTAAGGCTTTTTATGACCAAATCATGCTAGGGTGAAATTTCAAACAACCGCATATTGAAGCGCAGGATTTGGCATGGCAAGACCTCAGGCACTGGTCGATCACCCTCAGCTTTGGAAAACCTTTTTGGTGTTTCTATTGCCACTGATTGCCACCAATATTTTGCAAAATCTTTCGGGCACCATTAACACGATTTTTGTCGGGCAAATGCTCGGTGTGGAAGCCATTGCTGCGGTGTCGGTATTTTTTCCCATTATTTTTTGCCTGATGGCCTTTGTGATTGGGCTTTCGGCAGGATCGACCGTGTTGGTCGGGCAAGCGTGGGGCGCACAAAATGTCGAAAAAGTGCGTTGTATTGTCGGTTCGACTTTATTTATGACCCTAATTGGCGGCAGTTTCATTGCCTGTTTGGGGGTGATTTTTGCCGAACAAATTTTAATATTATTAGGCACAGACCCTAAAGTGATGCATCTATCCCTGCCGTATGTGCAATGGATGTTGGCAGGCAGCCCACTGCTGTTTGTTTATATTATTTATACCTCTATTTTACGTGGAGTGGGCGATAGCCTTACGCCACTCATTGCCCTGAGTTTGACTAGTTTAATGGGATTGGTGATTACCCCCATCCTGATTGCAGGTTATTTTGGCTTTCCTCGCTTGGGCATTATTGCCCCTGCAATTGCCACCATTCTGGGCTATCTGGCTATTTTAATTTTTTTGGTGATTTACCTGAATAAAAAGAATCATCCCTTAAAAATGGATGTGCATCTACTACGTCAAATTCGGCATCAACCCAATTTAAGCAAGGTGATTTTACGCTTAGGGATTCCCACAGGCTTACAAATGGTCACTACCTCTATGGCAGGTTTGGTGATTGTCGGTTTGGTCAATCGGCATGGTGCTGAGGCCACTGCCGCCTATGGCGCAGTTAATCAGGTGTTGAACTATATTCAATTTCCTGCGCTATCTATTGCAATTGCCGCTTCAATTTTTGCTGCACAAGCCATTGGTGCAGGCAAAGCCGAATTACTGGCTAAAGTGACCCGTACAGCCTTAGGCATGAATTTGCTGATTACAGGTATTTTAGTCACCTTGGGTTATTTATTTTCTAAATATCTGATGGCGTTGTTTATTACCGATCCTGCGGTGGTGGTACTGGGTCAGCAGCTCTTATTTATTGTGTTATGGGCCATTTTATTTTTTGGTGCCAGTGCAATTTTTGCCTCCATTATGCGCGCCAGTGGCACGGTCAATGTTCCAATGATCATCAATATTTTAGCGATTGTTTTAATTGAAGTACCGTGTGCTTATTTCTTCAGTCAGTGGTGGGGTTTGCAAGGAATTTGGTATGCCTATGCCTTGGCATTTGTGAGTCTGTGCATCGGTCAAGGTGCGTATTATCAATTTGTCTGGAAGAAAAAAACCATTCAGGTTTTGGTCTGAATGGTCTGTTATATTTGTAAGTTAGATTAACCGCGTTTCTTGCCCAACTTAGTCGCCCATGCGGTAACTTTCTGATAACCCGTTGGAACAATACGCTGGATTAAATCCAAAGTTTTGGCATCATTACCAATCAATAAACGGCGCTTGTCTTTTTGTACCGCTTCTAAAATTTGGCGCGCCGCTTCTTCAGGCGGGCAACGCAATAATTTATTAAAAGCACGTGCCGATTTTTCAGGATTCATGCCCAAAGTGCGCATGCTGTCGTTCATTTTAGCATTGTTGGCAATATTGGTACGAATCCCGCCTGGATGCACGCTCAACGCACTCACACCACAATTTTCCAAATCCAATTCCTGACGCAAAGACTCGGTAAAACCGCGCACCGCAAATTTGGTTGCGTTATAAGCCGACTGCGTTGGCTGTGCAGTTAAACCAAATAAACTGGAAATGTTAATGATATGACCATCTCCCGTTTGTTTGATTAAAGGCAAAAATTCTTTGGTGCCATAGACCACACCCCAGAAATTAATACCAACAATCCACTCCAACTCTTCGTAACTTGCACCTTCTACGGTAGAACCCAACGCCACGCCTGCATTATTAAAAATCATATTGACCGAGCCGTGGTCTCGCACAGTTTCAGCTGCCCATTCGCGCATTTGTTCTAATTTAGAAACATCCACCTTTTTAATGGTCACGCGCACATTACTGTCTTTGAGCAAATCCACTGTTTGCGCCAAACCTTGTTCATTCACATCACTGAGCGATAAATGACAGCCTTGCTTCGCCAATAGAACAGCCAATTGCTGCCCAATACCCGAGCCTGCGCCTGTAATTGCGGCAACTTTATTTTTAAAATTTTTCATGTGATTTCCTTGAGTATGTGGCGTGCACAGTTCAGACCTGCTTGTTGTTTTGTAGGGCTGTGCGATGCGCTGTGGTTTAAATATAATTTTGACAATAAGTATTGTCAATATAAGCCAGTACGAATATCGCAAATGAATCTGAAAACATAGGTTTAACAGATAATTATTGCTAGTATAAAGCCTAATTACGGTTCTTATTTGGCTTAACTGAACATGACAGAACAACTGCCCGTGACTGCAGAAACAGAAAAAACCACCCAGAAACAACAAAAAGAACGTCAGTTTAAAGGCTTGTCTTTAACTGAGCGCAAACAGGCGCGTCGTGAAAAACTGATTGAGGCAGGTATTCAAGCCTATGGCACGCATGGTTTTTTTGCCGTGACCGTAAAAGATATTTGTACCGAAGCCAAACTAACCGAGCGCTATTTCTACGAATCCTTTAAAAAAAGCGAAGAACTGTTTCAGACCATTTTTTTAAAATTGATTGATGAATTACAGCAAAATGTCATGCAAGCCATTATGCAAGCCTCGGCTGATCCTAAAAAAATGATTGATGCAGGACTGACTGCTTTACTGACCACGCTAAAAAATAACCCGCAAATGGCACGTATTATTTATATTGATGCCATGCTGGTGCAAGAACTACATAACCAAGCCACCATTCACGAAACTATGTCGCGTTTTGACCGCATGATTCAGGCCTTTGTCATGCTGATGATGCCGCATTTAGACCGCCCCAACCGAGAAATTTCACTGGTAGCGACAGGCTTAAATGGTTATGTCACCCAAATTGCGATTCGCTGGGTGATGAGCGATTTCAAACAATCCATGGAAGATGTCTTGTCTTCTTGCCGTATTGTATTTTTATCGTTATTACAGACCTTTTCGGAAAAAGAGCAAGCTTTTGTGAAAGATTCTTCGACATTGTCATAAAATCGAAAAATATTCATAATATTTTTCAAATTCAGAGGGGTCTGCTGACATTTCATAAATGGCTTGCGCTGTAGGCTAAAACTGAGCAGATCAGGCATGAAACGCAGGGAATAGTGGGTCTATTGCCAAGTTTCATAACGCAATCTGAGAAAGTTTTAGCTACAGTCCTTCGGAACGAGCATATTTTTTTGCCGCTATTGCTTTATGAGTCAGTCACTTAGAATAACTAAATTTCCTGCCTCATGCCTTATATCAGCTAAAAATATGCGTCGTCGCAAACATAGACGAAGTGTCAGCAGACCCTATTTACTTTGACTGAATCTGTTCAGTTTTTTCATCAAATCGACACTATTTTGTCACAAATTATTGCAAAAATAGCCCATTCAGCCCTTTCTGCAATGATACTGTCATAATTAATCTTTGTAATAAGCCTGTCATAAATAAAACGGTCCACCGTTAACATCTATAGGATATTGCGTTGTGAAAGATGACTACATTTTAATCGTCGATGACGAACTTCCAATTCGGGAGATGATCCATACCTCTTTAGATATGGCAGGCTTTCAGTGCTTACAAGCAGAAGATGCAAAACAAGCTCATCAGATGATTGTCGATCAACGTCCAGCGCTTATCTTGCTTGATTGGATGATGCCAGGCGGTGTCAGCGGTGTAGACTTGTGCCGTCGCCTAAAACGCGATGACAACCTTGCTGAAATTCCTGTGATTATGCTCACTGCACGTGGCGAAGAAGATCACAAAGTTCAAGGTTTAGATGCTGGCGCGGACGACTACATGACTAAGCCGTTCTCGACCCGTGAACTGGTGTCACGTATTAAAGCGGTCTTACGTCGTGCCAATGCCTTAAGCGGTGAAAAAACTATTGATGCCAACGGTTTAATTTTGGACCCAGTCAGCCAGCGTGTCAGTTTTGGTGACAATATTTTAGAAATGGGCCCAACCGAATATCGTCTATTGGCGTTCTTTATGACGCACCCAGAGCGCGCTTACACCCGAGCGCAATTGCTTGACCAAGTCTGGGGCGGCAATGTATATATTGAAGACCGAACTATTGATGTGCATATTCGTCGTTTACGTAAAGTTTTAGAACCGTATGGCGTAGACCGTTTTGTACAAACGGTACGTGGTACAGGCTATCGCTTCTCGACACGTGCGGATGTTGCTTTAGGCTAAAATTATTTTATGTACGAACCTTACCCAGTCCCTGAACTCGCCCGTGACCTCAAACAAGTTCGTTACAGCAGTTTATGGACTTTTGCCAAACAAGATTTTCGTTTATTGGCCTTTTTCCTAATTATTGCAAGCTTGATTGGTTTTGGGATTGGGTATTTTTGGATTTGTATTAGCCTCGCCTTTTTGCTGTTTTTTCTTCAGCAAATGCGCTCCCTCTATTTAGTTAATGATTGGATTTCCAATCGTCCTTATGATGTGCCGCCAAATCTGCATGGTATTTGGGGTGCATTACTGTTCAATGTTTATCGCTCACAACGTCAGGAACGTATCGTTCAGGCCGAAATGGTCGGGTTGATTGATCGCGCCCAGTCTTCATTGGTGGCGTTGGATGAAGCCGTGATGCTGATTGATGAAAATCATCAAATTGAATGGTGGAACCCTGCTGCTGAAAAGCTATTGGGTATTCAGCCTTTAGACCGTGGACGCAACATCCTCACTATTTTGCGCCAACCTAGTTTTATTGAATATTTTAATCATATTGACCAAGCACCCGACGGTTTAAAAATGAAATCTAGCGTGCATGAAGGGCAATATGTGCAAGTCAAAATGACTCAGTTTGGTGGCGATAGCCGTTTGTTATTTGCTTACGACATGACACGTATGCATAACCTAGAACAAATGCGTAAAGACTTCGTGGATAATATTTCACACGAATTACGCACCCCGCTAACGGTGCTGAGTGGTTATATCGAAACCTTTACCGATCAGGAAGATATTAACCCACGCTGGAAACGTGCTTTTGAGCAAATGCAGTCACAAACCCGACGCATGAACGCTTTGGTAAATGACCTGCTGCTGCTGTCGCGTCTAGAAAATGAAAAAACCATCGCCAAAAATCAAATCATTGAAATGCCAAGTTTAATGAATCAATTATTTGATGATGCACATGCCTATAACGTCGATTATGGACATACGCTCAACTTAAATATTGACAGTCATTATGATCTGATTGGTTCAGACGTAGAACTGGCCAGTGCTTTTAGCAACCTGATCACTAACGCAATTAAATACACCCCGAAAGGCGGGACGATTACCATTGGCTGGCATGATGATGGCAATCAAGGTTATTTTACTGTGGAAGATACAGGCATCGGGATTGATCCGAAACACTTACCACGCTTAACCGAACGCTTTTATCGTGTAGACAGCGCACGTAGCCGACAAACAGGTGGTACTGGTTTAGGTTTAGCCATTGTGAAGCACGTTTTGATGCAGCACAATGCACACTTAGAAGTCGAATCTAAAGAAAATCAAGGCTCTATATTTAAAGTCGTGTTCCCAAAAGAGCGTTTGTATTACGAAACCTAAGCGCTGATTTGGATACTGCATCCAACAGATTACAGATTTAAAAACAAAAAAAACGCCAAATTACTTTGGCGTTTTTTATTTCTTTATTTACATATTTTATTCAGTAGAAACGATATGTCCCAAGGCTTTCCCCATCTCCACCACAGAATTGGCTTTGAATTCAGCATCCCACTGCATTTTATTTTCTTCAAACAAAACAATTGCGGTTGAACCCAAATAAAAACGTCCTAATTCCGCACCTTTTTCAAGGAATAATTGGTGCTGATTCAGCTCCAAACGCCCTGATGGTTTCACTTTACCTGTCGCCACGGTTTCAATACCCGCTACAATCATGGCACCCACCAAAACAACCGCCATACGCCCCAGTTCGGTATCAAACAAACACACCATGCGCTCATTGCGGGCAAATAAACCCGGAATATTTTCGGCTGTGGTTTGATTGACAGAAAACAACTCGCCCGGCACATATAAGGTTTCGGTGAGCGTACCTGCAAAAGGCATGTGTACACGGTGATAATCGCGCGGAGATAAATACACGGTTGCAAACTGACCATTTTTAAATGGTTCAGCCAATTGCGGGTCGGCAATTAAGTTTTCAACAGTAAATTGCTGACCTTTGGCCTGAAAAATTGCCCCATCTTCAATTTTACCTAGCTGCGAAATTGCCCCATCTGCAGGCGAAACAATGCTATTCGGATTGCTGTCAATTTCCCGCACACCCTGCTTTAAAGAACGGGTAAAAAATTCATTAAAAGTTTTATATTTCAAGGCATTGCTTTGCTCTGCCAAAGACATATCAATGCCGTATTGCGCCTTGAATGCAGTGATGACCGCATTTTTGAGCACAGGATGCTCACTGGCTGCAAGTTTACCCACAACACGTGACAATTGATGTTGTGGCACAACGCGTTGTGCCTGAATGAAAATTTGTTTTTTTAAACGTGATGTGAGGCTCAAGACGGCAACTCTCCAGTAATAACAGGACTGTCAGGGCGGTTGCCCCATTCACTCCACGCACCATCATAGGCCTGAATTTTCCAACCCAATAAACGCCCTAAAATGTAGGCCAAACCTGAACGGTGATGTGACTGACAATACACCACTACAGGTTCGTTTAAATTGAATCCGAGTTGTTCCAGACGCTGTCGTGTGCGTTCTAAGGGATGCAATTTTAAATGATTTTCACGATTAAGGGCAGTACTCCATTCAAAATGCAATGCCCCCGGAATGTGACCGCCGCGTCGTGCAGCCAAACGCAGCCCTGTATATTCATCTGTGGTGCGGCAATCCCAAAGTTGCACCGACTGGTTTTGGCACTTTTCTAATAGCTCATCATATTGAATTCGATACTGATTTTGCTCAACAACAGAAACAAGCGTGCTGACGGGTGTTAGTGGTTCAACCTCAGAAGTGGTTGGAAAACCTGCTACCAACCATGCGTGAATCCCACCATTCAGTAAACTGGTATTTTCAAAACCTAAGCAGTGCAAATTCCAAATCAGACGCCCTGCCCATGCGCCGCCTTCATCGTCATAGGCGACCACATGATGTTCAGGAGAAATATTCAAATACTGAATCAAGTCTTGTAAAGCCTCGGGTTCAGGCAATAGACCCGACGTATCTTCATCCTGACGTAGCAACATGCTCGGTTTGACCTGCAAAGCATGCGGAAGATGCAATTGCTCGTACACCGAATTGCGGCTCAAATCGACAATGCGCAATTTTTCATGCCCTAAAAAGGGAACTAAATCTTCTGCTTCAATCAGCAGTCCAAAATTGAATGGAGAAGTGCTCATTTTTATGCGGTTCAGTCTGTTTGGCAATCAACTTTAACTTAGTATAGGTCATTTTTGATGGCATGCTGTTTTTTTCATAAATTTCGCAGAATTTTAACAATCACATGCTTTAATCTAGAAAAAAACCGAAGATTTTCTTCGGCTTTTTCAAGTAGCTCAGGTTTTAAACAGGCGTTTGTATTTCAAAAACTTGGCGTAAATATGCCAAGAAGGTGTCATTATCGGTCATGGTTTTACCCGGACTATCAGATAATTTCGCCACCGACTGACCATTACATTCCACCAATTTCAACACAATATTCAGCGCAGTTTGCCCCATATCATTGGTTAAGTTGGTACCAATCCCAAAACTAACCTGAAAACGGTCTTTAAAATACTGATGCAAAGCCCACGCTTTTTCGACATTTAAGCCATCACTGAAGGTCAGCATTTTAGTTTTACTGTCAATTTTCAACTTTTTATAGTGTGCATAAGCTTTATCGCCCCACACATACGGGTCGCCACTGTCATGTCGTAAGCCATCAAACAACTTGGCAAAATACAGATCAAAATCACGTAAGAAGGCATCCATTCCGACCACATCAGTCAAGGCAATGCCTAAATCACCCCGATATTCTTGCACCCAAGTTTCTAGTGCGGCTTTTTGGAAGTCACGTAAACGTACATCTAGCGCCTGAAATGCCTGTAAAAACTCATGTGCCATTGTCCCAATTGGGGTAATGCCTAATTCTTTAGCCAACAGTACATTACTAGTACCACGAAACACTTCAGGTACAGCTTGATGAAAAGCCGCAATCACGTGCTTTTGCCATGCAAAACTATAACGGCGGCGCGTACCAAAATCTGAAACCAAAAATGGTGGATCTTCAGGCAGTTGCTGCTGTTGGTAACTTTGAATCAGGGCAATTTTTTGCTGTAAACGGCGCTCACCTTCTGCCCAAATCTCATCATTACGGATGCGCTGAAAATACAGTTCATTGACAATTGCCAGGACAAAAATCTCGAACATCATGGCCTGTACCATCGGGCCTTCTACCCGAATATCCAAACGACCTTGCGCATCAATACTGGCGTGAATAAAACGACGCTTGAGCTGAAATAATTCTAAATAATCGACAAAGTCACTTTTAATAAAGCGTAAATTACGCAAATACTGCAATTCATCTTCTTTAAATTTCAACTGACACAAATGATCAAGCTGCGCATTCAACTCAGCTAAAATATCGCTCAGTGGATACGCGGTATCTTCAAGATTACGGCAGCGGAATTGATACACACTGTGCGTTTGCGGAAATTTATGCAGCACCACCTGTAACATGGTGAATTTATATAAATCAGTATCGAGCAGAGATTGAATAATGGGGGGCATAGGGATCATCATTTCGCGGTACTTCTTGCATTAAAGCATACTTTATTCAGCAAAAAAGGGCTTTTATCGACAATCTTGTTACAACTTTGCTGAAGTGTAGCCTTCCCAAGATATTTTACCTCTCTGCGGGCAGCTACCGTTCTGATGCTTTCGTGATTGATGTTAATGCACGCCAAAGTGCCTAAGTTTGCTACAATCTGCAGCCATCCCCCACACTGAGAAAATTAGTCCCCCATGCGCGCATTATTACAACGAGTTCTTGAAGCCAAAGTCGTGGTCGATGGTGAAATCACTGGCGAGATTCAACAGGGTATTTTGGTATTTTTGGGCTTAGGCAAAGACGATAATTTTGAGAAAGGCAAAAAGCTGATTGATAAAATTTTAAAATATCGTTTTTTTGATGATGAACAAGGCAAAATGGGTTGGAATGTCAGTCAGGCCAATGGCAGTGTGTTATTGGTTTCACAATTTACCCTCATGGCACAGACTCAAAAAGGTTTACGTCCTGATTTTGGCCCTGCGATGCCCCCAAACGATGCCAAAGCGCTGTATGAACAATTGGTGGACTATGCCAAAAGTCAGTTTGACAGGGTGGAAACAGGTATTTTCTCTGCCGATATGAAAGTGCATTTGGTAAATGACGGGCCTGTGACTTTTTGTTTGGAAGTCGAGTAAATCACATATAAAAAAACCTCTGTCAAAAATTGATCAGAGGTTTTTGTTTGGGTCTGAGCAGCTTATTTACCCGTTTTTTGTTTAATAAACTGGCGTGCCATTTTAATTTTTTCTTTTACAGGTTTTGGTAGTTTAGGTGGAATCAATTTCGCTGCTTGGTTAAACCACACCAATAAGCCAAAATCACCTTCCATTTTAATGCTGCCATTTTGCATGCCTGTCATAAATGCAGTTGGATCACCTTTCATTAAGGTTTTTACGCCTTGCTCGCTGTCTGCAAACTGCAAAATAAAATCAGCTTTTTCTGCATCGCCTGCCACAGTGTCAATATGTCCATTGTTGACAATAATTTGACGCGCCATACCCAAGTCTGTGCCAATTTGAATACGGAACTGGCGTTCATGCACCAACTCAATAAATTTTGGACTGGTACGTGCCAGTTGTTTCATACGCAATGCCAAACCTGCCACGAGAAGGTCAAGTGGATCGGTGCTGACATCAACCAAAGGAAGTTTGACCACAGGAATTGCAGAAAGTTTCATGACAGTGAAGCCTATTGTAATTGTTGGATAATGAACAGACTCATCCTATCACAACTCCCGCTTTTTGCTGCAAGGCTTTGTATAACAATCTTTAGGAGGGTGTTAAAATTTTGTCGCTGTTTGGATGGCGCAAACTGCCGTACAGATAAAGCAAAAAAGATGCAAACCAGTTGCATCTTTTTAAAGTTTTTGAATTTAGTCTGTACGATTTAGCGGCTTGAGCACTGCTGCTGATCGTCTTCATAGACTGGGGTATGTTCGATATAGCGACGTTTTGCCAAAGCACGCTCTGCCCGACGGTCTTCTCGTAATAATAATAAAGTCACCAAAGTCATCGCCAAGAAAATTGCCGACAAGTAACTGTAGGTAATTGGCAGTTCAAATACGCTTTGCACACTGTAGCGCACCACTTCCAATAAACCCCAAAACACCATACCTGCCAACATAAAGTTTAACCAGCGACGATAAGGCGAAAAGAAAACAGCAATCAACGCAGCTGCGACGAGGCTTAAGCCTACAATGGTCGCTAAATTCGCTGTTAGCATAAAAACCTCCGTCTAAAGATGCAGCCTCTTTTTGAATTGGTCTGCGACTTCAAATACCGTTTAAATAAATAATGGATGTCGATTTAAATTCTATGTCTGCATTATGCTGCGTTTTCTAGATAAAAAAAGACTTGTATTTTTATAAAGCGACACACCTTGTCGCAATATTATATTGTCATTACATTTTTTAAATTTTGTAGTTTTCGGGAAGCTAAGCTAGCTCTTTATTCGCGTGTCATTACAAAAAAACACCTTATTTTTTTGCCTTAAAAAATATTTTTTTCATTCAATGCTGTTGCGGTTTTTATCGACAGTTTTTGTTTACCGTTCATCGTTATCTGCTGATTATACAAACAAAAAACGCAGCATGACTGCTGCGTTTTTTTCATTGAATTGTCATATTAGGCACGGTTCAAGTCTTTGTCATGCACGCCCAATAAGTACAGCACACCATCTAAGCCCACGCTTGAAATGGCTTGATTGGCGTTTTGACGTACCAACGGTTTAGCACGGAACGCCACACCTAAACCTGCAATAGAAAGCATTGGTAAGTCGTTCGCACCATCACCCACCGCAATGGCTTGTTCCAAAGAAATCCCCATTTTGTCTGCCAGTTCACGTAGCAATAATGCCTTACGCGCACCATCCACAATGTGACCTTTTACTTCGCCTGTAACCATGCCATTTTCCACATCTAGAATGTTGGCATGCACTTCATCAATCCCCAATTTTTCCTGCAGATATTCTGCGAAATATTGGAAACCGCCCGACAAAATAGCGGTGCGATAACCCAAAGATTTCAGGGTTGAAATCAGGCGTTCAGCACCTTCGGTCACGGTCAGACGTTCGGCAATTTTAGGCAACACAGCAGCATCTAAACCTTTGAGCAATGCTACGCGCGCGCGGAAACTTTGCTGAAAATCCAGTTCACCCTGCATGGCACGTTCGGTAATGTCCGCCACCTGATCGCCCACACCTGCCTCAATCGCCAACTCATCAATCACTTCTTGTTCAATGAGCGTTGAGTCCATGTCAAAACACACCAAACGGCGGTTACGACGGTAGGCATTGTCTTCTTGTACCGCGACATCCACACTCAGTTCATTCGACAGGCTTAAACACGCAGCACGCATGGCAACTGCATCTAGCATTTGTCCACTTAATCCAAACTGAATGCAAGCACGTTTAGGTTCATCTTCGGCTACATTAAGCTGTGGGCGACCCGACAAACGGGTTACAGTTTCAATGTTAAAACCTTGGCTAGATACAATATGCGTGACCGCCTGTAAATGTGAGGCATTCAGCTCTGGTGCCAGTGCAGTCACGATATAACGGGTACGACCGCCTTCTTTGACCCATTGCTCATATTCAGTTGCAGAGATTGGTTTAAAACGCACAGTTAAGCCAATATCATGTGCTAAAATCAGAATCTCCTTCATGGCTAAAGCAGTTGCAGTCTGGTCTTCTGATGCAACAACAATACCTAAAGTCAGTTGATTATGAATAACAGCTTGGCCAACATCTAAGATTTGTAAGGAATGAGCGGACAATACCTGCATTAATCGAGTAAACTGATTAGGTTGGTCAGGTCCTAAAAATGATATAAGAATGATTTCTCGCATGAATTGACTCGGGTCTGAGCTACAACTATTGTGAGAATCATAATCTAAATTGAATATAAATGCCTTGGAAGTTTTACCTTGAATGCGCCTAGACAAGGGCTATTTGCTAGCCTATTGATTGTAAGTTTTGCTTTTCACACCTTTTTATTGGTGCTTGCAACAACACACCAATTAAATGAAAACCGCGCCAATCAGGGGCAGTTAATGACCAGCCAACTGGTCACAGACAGCCTTTCTGAGCTGGAACCTGCCAATACAGTATCACTGGCATTATTGGTGAATCGTTATGCCACCAATCCAAGCATTGCTTCTATTCGTATTTTAGATGCGCAAAATCAGGTCTTGGCGACAGGTGGACAGTCACGTACCCGTGAAGGTGAAGTCTTTGTCCGCGATGCAATCATCAATGAAAAGAAAGTCGGCAGCATTGAAATTACCTTAATTCAGCCAAGTATTGGTGAAATTCTGCGTACCCAATGGTTAGCGACACTTTTATCATTATTGGTTCATGGCTTGTTATGGTTGGCTTATCGCGCGATTGCCCGTCCAAGTCGTAGTGAATATTTAGCACGCATTAATAATGAATCTCGCCTTAAACACGAATTACAATTATTGACGCAAGCCCTTGAACAAGAAAAACATCAAACGGCTTTGGCACTTGCGCAGGCACAGCAACAGCCTAAACCTGTGATGTCGCCTAAAGCAAACAAAGCCATTGAGCAAAGCCAAGAGCAAAACAACATTGCGCTGAATATTCAGTTTTATGACCCGAAACAATTATTAGACACGGTCACGCAAAGTGTGTCTGTGCCTTATTTTAGCTTATGTCAGATTTTCCTGAACAAAAGCATTGAACTGTGCGTACAACACTACAAGTTAAACCGTTCCGACATTCAAACAGTACAACCATTCCATGAAGATGGCGCAACACTCAGTATTGCAGCCAATACACCAAATGCAGCAGCCTGTATGGCCATGATTGGCACGGTGTTCCAGTTATTGTCTGAAGTGCTGTATAAGCGTTATCGTGAAGAAAAGCGTTTTGTGTTGCAAACTCGCAGTGGTTTATCAACCGCAGTCGAAGCCATGCAGTTATCTGCAGTGCAGGCAGCAGAGCGTTTGGTGCATCAATTATCTGCTCGTGAAAATGCAGTGCATTTACCGAATGAATTACTAGATGAACTGTCTACGCATTATGAATTGGTGAGTATGCCAAATCCGACCAATGTGCTGATGCGCCATGCCTTTATGGTTAATGGCATGGACAGCCAATCGGCTGAGTTGGCGCAAAGCCTGCGAACTGAAATTCTAAAAGGCAAACATTCAAGAGCTTCTTAAAATAATCCATGAGATGCCTTAAAAGCATAAAAACCTGAGTATGCACACATACTCAGGTTTTTTATACTCACAGATGCTAGATCACATCCATTTACTGCAGCCCAATTTACACATTCAACTGCTTCTGCTCGACCAAATACATTTGCGCATTGTGTACAGCAGCCTGCCCCACCACAGCAGCTTTCTGCCATTCGCCATTGGCTTGTAGCTCCCACGCATTTTGATTGTCATGCAAATAACTCAGCAAGCCATCTTCTACAATACGCTGTTTAATTTTCTCATCCAAAATAGGGAAGCAAGTTTCCACCCGTGAAAATAAGTTGCGCCCCATCCAGTCTGCGCTGGCGCAGTACAATTTTTTTGCACCACCATGCTCAAAATAATACACGCGGGTATGCTCCAAAAAGCGTCCCACAATCGAACGGACATGAATACGCTCAGACATACCTTTCACTTTTGGAATCAAACAACAAATCGAGCGGATAATTAAATCGACCTGTACCCCTGCCTGCGAAGCACGGTACAAAGCCGTAATTAACTCAGGCTCAGTCAATGCATTGACTTTAATGATAATTCGGGCAGCTTTGCCTGCTTGTGCAAACCCGATTTCTTGTTCAATCAGTTTGAGCAATTCACTGTGCAAGGTAAATGGTGCATGCAGCAAGTTTTTTAATTTTGCCGATCTGCCCATGCCTGTGAGTTCCTGAAACACCCGATGCACATCTTCACAAATATCAGGATGTGTGGTCATCAAACCATAGTCGGTGTACATACGTGCATTGCCCGCATGATAGTTGCCTGTACCCAAATGCACATAGCGCACCAACTGATCTTGCTCACGACGCACAATCAAAATCATTTTGGCATGGGTTTTATAGCCGACAATGCCATACACCACCACTGCGCCTGCCTCTTGCAAGACGTTGGCGACCATAATGTTGGATTCTTCATCAAAACGTGCGCGTAGCTCGATCACGGCAGTGACTTCTTTGCCATTACGTGCGGCTTCTGCAAGTACCTGCACAATTTCAGAATCTGGGCCACTACGATACAGCGTTTGCTTAATCGCCAACACATTTGGGTCTTTCGCCGCTTCTTTGAGTAAATTAATCACCGGCTGAAAAGAGTCAAATGGGTGATGTAGCAACACATCCTGCTTTTTCAGAATCTCAAACATCGGTTTTTGCTTCCGAAATATTTTTGGAATCACAGGTGCAAAAGGTGGATATTTCAATTCAGGTCGGTCAAAACTACTGGTCAGACGCGACAGGTTAATCGGCCCGCTAATCCGATATAATTGCTGCTCATCTAAATCAAACTCTCTGAGCAAATAATCAATAATATCTTGCGGGCAATCATCTTCAATTTCTAAACGTACCGCACGCCCAAAACGACGTGACGATAATTCATCTTTTAAGGCAACTGCCAAATCATCGACATCTTCGGCCAAAATCAGGTCGGCATTGCGGGTCACTCGAAACGCATAGCAACCTGTGGCTTTCATGCCTGGGAACAGATCATTGATATGCTGCTGAATAATCGCAGTCAAGAAAATATGTTCAGTCGCACTACCTGCCACTTCTTTTGGCAAATTGATTAAACGTGGCAAAGAGCGTGGCGCAGGCACAATCGCCATTTCAATTTCACGTCCAAAAGCATCTTTGCCTTGTAAACTGACAATAAAGTTCAGACTTTTATTGACCAAACGCGGAAATGGATGCGATGGGTCTAGGCTAATTGGCGTTAAAACAGGCTGTACCTGACGGGCAAAATAATCGGCAATCCACGCTTTATGTTTATCCACAATGTCATGGTATTGAATAAAGTGAATCCCTAAACTTTGCAGCTGCGGCAAAATGGCATAATTTAAAGTGTCGTATTGCTGCTTCACCGCCTGATGCACTTTATCAGACAGTTCTACCAAGACCTGTTCAGTCGGAATGGCATCTGGGGTACGGGTAATGGCATTCAAATCGAGTTGCTTCATTAAACCTGCAACGCGAATTTCAAAAAACTCATCTAAATTACGTGAAAAAATAATTAAAAAATTGAGTCGCTCTAAAATAGGTAACTCTGGGTCTAAAGCTTGCGCCAAGACCCGACGGTTAAACTCAATTAAAGAGAGTTCACGATTAAAATAAGTATCAGATGAATGCTGAAAGTGTTCCATATCTTCTCTATGCTGTTTTTAAGACAGTCTGCTTATTTCGCCTCTGTGCAAGGCATGGTAGGTAGAGATTATGACAATCATGTTACACCCACAATCAATCGCAGAACATTTCGTCAAAATTGGGTATATGTAAAAAATTGATTTTTATTTATTTTATTTTACATTTAATCTATTTTTATAGCAAAAAGGAAGATTTCGCCCTTCCCTTTCGCGGCCAGTTCGTTATCTAGTTTTAGCCAAGTAAGTGCTGACTTTGTACTCGCTGTACTCCTTGTGCCAACATCTGTTGCCATGCTTGTTCTAAAGAGCCATTTAAATCAATCGCTTTGGTGGCATCTTCAATCACATAGGTGCTAAAACCCAACTCACAGGCATCTATTGCCGTCCACGCCACACAAAAGTCGGTGGCAATGCCCACAATATAAACCGTATCAATTTCACGGGCTTTTAAATAGGCCGCCAAGCCTGTGGTGGTTTTGCGGTCTGCTTCCATAAAGGCAGAATAACTGTCTATTTGCTCGTGAAAACCTTTGCGTATAATCAATTGTGCTGTAGGCAAATCTAAATCTGGGTGTAATTCAGCATCAGCTGTGCCTTGCACACAATGCACAGGCCACAACACTTGCTCGCCATAACTGAGCTGAATCTGCTCATAGTCCTGTTTGCCTGCATGGTTGGCAGCAAAGGACACATGCGTTGCAGGATGCCAGTCTTGGGTGATCACAATGTTCTGAAACACACGTCCCAACGCATTAATGCAGGGAATAATTTGATCGGCATTTGCAACCGCCAAATTACCTCCTGGACAAAAACCATTTTGCACATCAACCACAATCAAGGCATTATTCAGCTGCTGCATGCTGTTTCCTTTCCCATCTTAAACGCTACCCTCAGCATAGCTGAAATTTAAGTCTGAGTTGTATCGCTTTGATAAAAATAAAAAGAATCGTTTTCGGCACAATGTTGATAGTTCGGTAGCTGTAACAATAATTGCCGTACAAAACGTGGATAGATTTTGGCTTTGCGTGCAGTCGCGGCATGAAAATAAAAATAAGGCAGTGGATGCCGAGTTAAATAATTGACCAAATGCTGTCGGGTTAAACGCATCACCTGAAAGGCATCAATACCTGCGTTGACATCTTCATAAGTAGCTTGATCGGCAAATGCCAGCCACGCGTTTTGTTTTGGAGAAGTCCGTGTTGCTCGAAAATGGCGTTTCAGTTCTAAAATAAATTCATATTCAATCAGATACAGCGAAAACTGCTGTTGATCCAACTGAAATTCTGCAATCAATTTTTTCTGCTTCAAATGATACTCTTATATTTACTGTTTTTTAGGACTTATTATACCCTGCTTGCGTCATTGCCACCCAGTAGAACAGGCAGCTTTGCGACAGTACTTGTCACACTTCATTCGAGCATTTTCTCTCAAAAATCAGCGATCAACATACAAAAAAATAGCCTGCAGGTGCAGGCTATTTGGTCTTTCAACTGTTCTCATCCTTTTAAACAGTTTGAATACGACGTACCAATAACAACATGAAAATGGCTGAAATAATAATACATGGAATGGCTGCTGAAATAACCCCAGCCGCACCAAAGCCTGCTGCCAACAACTGACCTGCAATAGCAGGGCCAAGCATTGCGCCTACACGACCAACAGCAGAGGCAACACCGACCCCAGTACCACGTACTTCGGTTGGGTAGACAATACTACCAAAAGCATATAACACGCCCTGACAGCCAATCACAAAAGCACCGACCAAAGCTGAAGCCATATACATTTGCATGAGTGAACCCGCTGCATTTAGAGCAAATAAACCTGCCAAAATACCACCATACATCAATAAAATCACGTAGGCTTTTTTCCAACGGTCGGTCAGCATACCCAAAATTACAGTACCGACTGTCGCACTCACCATGAAATAGAACTGTGCAGTACTGCCTTCTTTACGCGAGAAACCTAATTCCATAAATAAAGATGGTAACCAGCTCAACATGATGTAAACCACCATCAAGGTAAAGAAGTAACTCACCCAAATAAATAAGGTACGCAATAAGTTTTGTGAATTAAACAAATCTTTAAAAGATGCTTTTGGCGCAGCATTTTGTGCTGTGACATCTTTACCTGCCGCTTGTGCTTTTAAGAATTCACGTGATTCTGGCAATAACCACATCATCAATGGAATGACAATAAATGGCAGCAAACCACCCAAATAGAAAATGTTTTTCCAGTTTGAGCCAAAATCTGTACTGGCAATTAAAGATAAAATGGCTGCACCCACAGGCATACCACAATACATCAAGCCCACAGCACGACCACGGTTTTGTGGCGAAACAGCTTCAGATGCCAAAGTAATTAAAATTGGCATGGCTGCCCCTAAACCTGCACCTGCCAAGAAGCGCACCGCCAATAGGCTTTCAAAGCTATTCACCCACACCGTACATAAGGTAAATAAAGCAAAGACTGCTGTAGACCAGATTAATACTTTTTTACGACCAATACGGTCTGCAAAACGTCCGCCAACCAAAGCACCTGGCAATAAACCTAAAATACCCGCACTAAAAAATACCCCAAGCTGCGAGCTGTCTAAACCAAAATGCTCACGGATACCTGCCGCAGCAATACCTGCTGCCTGAATATCCAGACCTTCAATCACTGCAATTAAAAAGCAGATCGCGACGGTAATAACCGCATGCCGCTGATCGCTATGTTGTGTTGATCTATCCATTGGGTCCCTCTACTAGAATTAGATAGCCATGTGAAAGCCTGCATCTTGCGCAGTTTTAAACTGCAGCAATAGCTATCAATAAGTGTTAGACCAAAGTGAATTTTTTCAGATCAGCGCAAACGTGTTGCGCAGCATGTAGAAAAAAACATAGCGAAAAAAACAATAAATCTGGCAAATTACACGCTATTTTCCCACTTAAAGCAGTAAATTCAGCGCAAGATTTCTCACCATTTAAGAAGTCAGCGACAACATAGGTAGACTTAAAAGCTATTATTCTTAAGAATCAAAAATCAAAATATCCCGATTAAAACAGTCAGATATAAGAGCTATAAGGTCTGAATTGAGCGTTTTTTTATATAAATATCTAGGGTCTGTTGACAATTCATCTATGTTTGCGACGTGAGAGATATATCTCGCAAGATTTTTTAGCTGATATAAGGCATGAGACAGGAAATTTAGTCATTCTAAATGACTGGCACATAACGCAATAGCAGCAAAAAATATGCTCGCCCTGAAAGGCTGTGGCTAAAACTTTCTCAGATTGCGTTATGAAACTTGGCAATAGTCTCGCTATTCCCTGCGTTTCATGCCTGATCTGCTCAGTTTTAGCCTACAGCGCAAGCCATTTATGAAATGTCAACAGACCCTATATTCAGCGTTGTATTTCAAACTTGAGGCTAAAAAAGTGCTGATGAGGGTTGCGCCATACCAATGAAAATTTGGGTACAAAGGAGATGGTTATTATTTTTTTATTTTGAACAACAAGCTGCTGATCCTAAAATACTAAATTAAACAAAGTTTATGATTGCTTTGACGAAAGCATATTGTTCTGACACACTGAATCAGTCATAATTTGGCTAAGCATTATTTAATCAATTTGATTGAATTTTGACCCAAATCAAAATACTGCAACCATCCACATCTACCTTTTCTACACCTCTGTGGATGGAAAAATAGGATCTTTTTAAAAAATGACTCAGCAAGCACAGACCATTCAAGGCTCAATTGTCGCAATTGTCACCCCAATGTTAGAAGATGGCAGCGTAGATTGGAAAGGTCTCGAGAAGCTCGTTGAGTGGCACATAGAACAAGGTACCAACAGTATTGTTGCTGTAGGTACAACTGGTGAAGCATCGACCTTAAGTATGGAAGAGCACACCAAAGTGATCGCAGAAATTATTCGCGTCGCAAATAAGCGTATTCCTGTCATTGCTGGTACTGGTGCAAACTCAACGCATGAAGCCATCGAACTGACCAAAGAAGCACAACAATTGGGCGCAGATGCGGCCTTATTGGTAACGCCTTATTATAATAAGCCAACTCAGGAAGGTTTATACCAGCACTATAAAGCAATTGCAGAAGCAGTTGATTTACCTATCATTTTATATAATGTACCGGGTCGTACTGGTGTAGATATGTCAAATGAAACGGTCATCCGTCTTGCAGACATCCCAAATATTGTGGGCGTAAAAGATGCAACGGGCGATGTGCCACGTGGTCAGCAATTATTGGCTGGCTTAACAGGCAAAAACATGGTGGTGTATTCAGGCGATGACGCTACGGCATATCAATTGATGCTGCACGGTGCAAAAGGCAATATTTCTGTAACTGCCAATGTTGCACCAAAAGCCATGAGCCAAGTTTGCGCGGCTGCAATCGCAGGTGATGCTGCAGGTGCAGAGCAACAAAACAGTGCGATTGCAAATTTACACAATATTCTATTTTGTGAATCGAACCCAATTCCTGTGAAATGGGCACTTCATGAAATGGGATTAATTGGTACAGGAATTCGCCTGCCATTAACTCCGCTTGCAGAACAATATCGTGCACCGTTACGCGAAGCCCTTCAGGCTGCGGGTGTCATTCAATAAAAGAGCTTAGTATGATGCAATTACGTTTTGGTTTTATCGCCGCACTTTCAGTATTGAGTTTGGCTGGTTGTAGTTCTCTTGCCATCAATAATGGTTCATTGGACTATAAAGACGCCGCTACTTTAGCACCACTTCAATATCCAGAAGGTTCTGTGGTTCGACCTGCAACACCGTTGTATCCTGCACCAAGCGTTGACCCTTTAGCAACGGCAAATGCACCTAAGCTTGAAAATGCACGTGGCAACCGTTTTGCGATGCCACGTCCTGAAGCCATGCAAGCCAGCAGCAACACAGTTCAAGACAGTACGCAAATTGGACGTCCTCAACCCGTAGTTGACGGAAACCAAAATCCGTTGCTCAAAATTGATGGAAATTCTGCTACAATTTGGCAATACACACTTGCCACCCTCAGCAGTCTGAATTACAGCATTGTTGGTCAAAGTAAGAACCGTTACGAGGCAACCATTAAGGTCGATCAACAGATTTATGTCTTAAGATTGACCTCTGTCGGTTCGAGCAACAACCTAGCTGTATTCAATGCCGATAACAGCTTTGCAGATCAAGAAAAAGCTGCAGATCTGTTGGCCCAGATTTACCAAAATTGGCCAGCCTAGCCGTACTAGGCATTTTTTTTTGAAAAAGGTTCCCTCATGTTAAAACAAACCTTGCTCTATACTGGTAAAGCAAAATCTGTTTATACCACAGACAGTGCAGACCACCTGATTTTAGTCTTTCGTGATGATGCCTCTGCGTTCAATGGCGAAAAAATCGAACAACTAGATCGTAAAGGTAAGGTGAACAACCGTTTTAACGCCTTTATCATGGAAAAATTGGCTGAAGCGGGTATCGAAACTCACTTTGAAAAACTACTTACACCAAACGAAGTATTGGTGAAAAAGTTAGACATGATTCCTGTAGAGTGCGTTATTCGTAACTACGCTGCAGGTTCACTCTGCCGTCGTTTAGGTGTAGAAGAAGGTAAAGAACTGACCCCACCTACATTTGAATTGTTCTTTAAAGATGACGCTCTTGGCGACCCAATGGTAAACGAATCTCAAGCGATTGCTTTAGGTTGGGCCAATGCTGAACAATTGGCAAAAATGAAAGAATTAACTTACCAAGTCAACGATGTATTAAAAGCATTGTTTGATGCAGGTAACATGATTTTGGTCGACTTCAAACTTGAGTTTGGTGTATTCCACGACCGTATTGTGTTGGGTGATGAGTTCTCTCCAGACGGTTGCCGTTTATGGGACAAAGACACCAAGAAGAAACTCGACAAAGACCGTTTCCGTCAAGGTTTAGGCGGTGTGGTTGAAGCTTATGAAGAAGTTGCTGCACGTTTAGGCATCGACTTAGACAATATCTAATTCAAGCTTTTCAATTTTAAAAGCTGAATTCCCAAAACCGAGCAACATTGCTCGGTTTTTTGTATTTTGCTGTAGACCAAACAGGGTTTACAAACCAAATCTTTGAAAAAATCGCCCCATCCACAATGCCCAGTCTGTCTGCCTATTTTTAAATTTATCTGAATTTAAATTGTGTATTCTGCAATTCCGTGTATGCTTGTTGTCATACTAGAAAAATATGAAGTTCGTTTTAATCGTCTAAGTCCGTAGTTTTATTTTGTAATCCTTCGTTTGTTCAGATTTTAAGTCGCATCTTTTTCCCAGTTATTCCAAATCTTTTTTAGATTGCAACATATTAAAATTCAGCAGGATATTTCCCTATGTCAAATCCGACAATGAAAGGCACGGTAAAGTGGTTTAACGAAACTAAAGGTTTTGGTTTTATTCAACCAGAATCTGGTCCAGATGTGTTTGCGCATTTCAGCGAAATCGCACACTCAGGCTTCAAGACTTTACACGAAGGTCAGCAAGTTGAATTCAGCATTGCGCAAGGTCAAAAAGGCCCGAATGCTGTAAACATCAAACCGCTTTAAACCTTTGAATGCAGCACTCAAGGCTGCAAACAAATCTAAAAAAGCTCAAGTTGATTCTTGAGCTTTTTTTATGCCAATACTTTTACAAATATCTTTTCAGCTATACCAAATCGCTTAGGATTGAGTCTGCTGCCAACGACGTTGTTGTAAACGCTCACCTTCCACTTCACGTTTATTACGTGCCGACTCATACAACTTTGTGCCTTTCAGTTCAGGCGGCAAATAGTCCTGTAGCACAAAATGCTCTGGGTAATTGTGCGGATACAAATAATCTACGCCATAGCCTTGTTCTTTCATCAGTTTGGTCGGTGCATTACGCAAATGCAGTGGCACAGGTAAGTTGGCGGTTTTTTCAGCCAAATCCATGGCTTTATTAATTGCCAAATAAGTACTGTTACTTTTGGCACTGGTTGCCAAATATACTGCACATTGTCCTAAAATAATCCGCGCTTCGGGCATACCCAGCACTTGTACCGAGCGGAAACACTCGCCTGCCAATAACAAGGCATTCGGATTTGAATTGCCAATATCTTCCGAAGCAGCAATCAACATGCGACGCGCAATAAAGCTCGGGTCTTCACCGCCTTTGAGCATGCGCGCCATCCAATACAATGCAGCATCGGGGTCACTGCCACGAATTGACTTAATAAAAGCCGATACCAAATCATAATGTTGCTCGCCTGACTTGTCATAACGGGCAATGTTTTGTTGCGCAACCTTGACCACAATCGCGTTGGTGATGATATTTTCCACCTCGGGTTCAAAGGTGCTTGCCACCAAGTCCAGTAGGTTTAAAGCCTTGCGTGCATCACCTGCAGCAAACTGAATCAGAGCATCAAATTCTTCAATCTGAATATAACGGTCTTTTAAGAATTGATCTTGCTGAATGGCTTGAGTAAGCAAAGTCTGAATCGAATCGGCATCTAAAGCCTTTAAGGTATAGACCTGACAACGTGAAAGCAGCGCACTATTGACTTCAAAAGATGGATTTTCAGTGGTCGCACCAATTAAGGTGATTTTGCCCTTTTCCACCGCATTTAATAAGGCATCTTGCTGCGACTTATTAAAGCGATGAATTTCATCAATAAACACCACTGGTGTGAGCAAATCGCCGCCTTCGGCAATAATTTCACGCAGCTCTTTGACCCCAGTATTCAAGGCAGAAAGGCTGATAAAAGGACGATCTACCGCCTGCGCCAACAGCAAAGCGATGGTGGTTTTCCCCACCCCTGGTGGCCCCCAGAAAATAATTGAAGGCAAATGCCCCTGATCAATCATTTGGCGTAACGGCGCTTGCTCACCTAAAAGATGATCTTGACCAATAATTTGCGATAAATCGCGTGGACGCAAACGCTCAGGCAGTGGAATATGACTCTCTGACATCTTGTTATTTCTATACTTGACTTCAACCTAGTCTACTATGATCTCAAGCTTTGGAGTATTTCTAATCGTACCGATTTATCGCTAAAACACGATTCAAAGTTTATTCTGCAGTATGAATTAACGCACCCAACGCACCACATAATCTTCTATATCTTCTTCTGCAACATCCAGTTCTGAAATACAACGCCCTGCCGCAGATTTTTTGGCTTTAATCACACTTTGGCGTGAGCCCGTATTTAAGTAATGCCAAGATGGCAAATTTTTGCCCTGTTTTAAACGACGATAGGCACAACTTGGCGGCAACCAGTGAATTTTTTCTAGTTTTTCGGGGGTAAGTTGAATGCAATCGGGCACAAAGTCAAAGCGATTGGCATAATCTGAACAACGTGCTGTGTTACAGTCCAGTAACTTGCACGCCACTTTGGTATAGGCCACTTCTTGCGTGTCTTCATCTTCTAGTTTGACCAAACAGCATAAACCGCAACCATCGCACAAGGCTTCCCATTCCGCAGTATTTAAGGCATTCAGCGGATAGTTTTTCCAAAATTCAGGTCGTAATTGATCAGACATAGCGCACAGAAAATAACAAAACTGCGTCATTATAACAGCCTTGTTTCAACTTGTTGCTTTTGTTTAGTCTTTAAATGAATCAAACACTTAACTCAAACAACTGAACATTTAATACACAAAAACAAAACAGTGTGCTGCGTTCAGCTCCCTATACTAAATTCAGAAGCTATAAAAACACATGGAGAACAATTATGTTTCGTTGGGCTATAATCTTCGCAGTGATTGCGTTAATCGCGAGTTTACTTGGTTTTGGTGGTGTCGCAGGTTTATCCAAAGACTTTGCCATTATTTTATTGGTGATTGCTGTGATTTTGGCAATTGTTGGTTTCCTCTCTCGCGGAAAAATCTAGTGACCTCGTCTATAAATTCCTAAAAATCAGATAAAAAAGAAGGATTTTTCCTTCTTTTTTTATGTCCGCTTTTTACGCAACAAATGCCAATTTGGCTATTTTAAAAATATTTTCTCACATTTATAGGCAGTATTTACCCTGTTTTTAAAAATGCGTGCCATATTATTATGCTTTAATCATGGCATTGAAAACGATAAGGAATAAGGCATGGCTTTAGCAATCAAAACTCGCGAAATTGAATATACGGCTGCAGATGGCAGCAAACTGATCGGTTATTTTGCTGCACCAGAAACAGCACAAGCTGTCGCGGGGGTGATTGTCGCACCTGAATGGTGGGGACGTAACGAATACACCGAACAACGCGCGCGTGAATTGGCTGAACATGGTTTTGCAGCCTTAGCGATTGATATGTATGGCGATAAAAAAGTCACCACCACCGCAGCCCAAGCCAATGAATGGATGATGCAAACTTTTGCAGATGCTGACACAATTGTGACTCGTGCGTCTGCAGCTTTGGACACTTTAGCTGCCCAACCTGAAGTAAATCGCGATAAACTCGCTGCAATTGGTTTCTGTTATGGCGGCAAAGTCGTTCTGGATTTGGCTCGTTCTGGCGCAGCATTAAAAGCAGTGGTGACCTTCCACGCCAACCTCAGCCCGAAAGCCCCTGCACAACAAGGTCAGGTACAAGCCGAGATTTTGGTGTTGCATGGTGAACTGGACAGCATGGTGACTTTAGACGACGTCGCAAGTTTCCGTGAAGAAATGCACGCGGCTCAAGTAGAGCATGAAGTGATTATTTTTGAAGATGCCAAACACGGCTTTAGTAACCCTCAAGCCGATGAACGTGCCAAAGCCAATGGGGTCGATTTAGGCTATAACGCATCGGCAGAGCAACAAGGTTTAGCTGCCATGTATGAAGTGTTGGATCGTCGTTTAGCAGATTAATCTGCTGTTCACATTACGCAGCATATACTCAACGCAAGCCAAGAAAATTTTAAAGAAGAGGATATAACAATGACTGAGCAATGCCCTTATTGCAATTTTGATGATTATGATGTTTTGGCAAAAAATGAATTTGGGGTAATTTTGCCTGAACCCAATGCCCTGTCTAAAGGACATTGCGTGATCATTCCGCTACGTCACGTCGGCTCTTTTTTTGACATTACAGACAAAGAACGTAAAAGTTTATTGTCTTTATTAGAATTGGCGCGCAATGAGTTGCAATTGCGTCATCAACCTGCAGGTTTCCATGTGGGTTTTAATGATGGCGATGTGTTTGATGCTAAATCTGAGCATTTACACATCCACATTATTCCACGCTATGAAGGTCAGACCTTAAAATTGGATAACCGTTGGGGTATGAGCGGTCAAATTTAAACCACGACTCGTTTTATCCCAAACCAAGTGAAACCAAACCTAAAGAAGAAGATGCACGCTCATCTTCTTTTTTTATGCACGTAATTCCCACGCCAGTTTGGCTATACTAAGCCGCTACTTTACAAACTGGGTTCGCATGACTGCTTTTTCATTTTCCGATGCTCTCCTCACGTGGTTCGATCAACACGGACGCCATGACCTGCCGTGGCAAGTCGCCGATGATCCCTATGCGGTGTGGGTGTCTGAAATCATGCTGCAACAAACTCAGGTCAAAACCGTATTGCAATATTTTGAGCGTTTTTTGCAGCGCTTTCCGACAGTGCAAGATTTAGGACGTGCAACTTGGGATGAAGTTGCACCGTATTGGGCAGGTTTAGGCTATTACGCCCGCGCCCGCAACTTGCATAAAGCCGCAGCCATTGTGGCACAGCAAGGACATTTTCCAAGTACGCTCGAACAGTGGATGGCTTTGCCGGGCATTGGTCGCTCTACGGGTGGTGCCATGATGTCGCTGGGTTTACGCCTATACGGCGTCATTATGGATGGCAACGTCAAACGGGTTTTAGCACGTTTTTTTGCTATTGAAGATGATTTATCCAAACCTGTACATGAACGTGCCATGTGGCAACTGGCAGAACAGCTCTGCCCCGAAGTGCGTAATCACGACTATACGCAGGCTATTATGGATTTGGGTGCCACCATTTGTACCCCCAAAAAACCACTGTGCTTATATTGCCCAATGCAACAACACTGCAAAGCACATCAACAAGGTTTAGAGCAGGAATTGCCCTTTAAAAAACCGAAAAAAGCCGTACCCGTTAAATCTGCACAGGTCTTAGTACTGCAATGCGCAGATCAGTGGTTATGGCAACAACGTCCCAATACAGGACTTTGGGGTGGACTATGGTGTTTGCCTGTCATTGAAGATGCACAGGCTTTTGAGCAACTGTGTCAAAGCTTGAGCCTTAAACAGGTACAGCAACGCGCACAGATTTCACATAGCTTTACCCATTTCACTTGGCAGCTTGAAGCACTGTGTTTTCAGGTCGATGCTGATCTACAAGAACACTTGGCAATAGAACTGAATGCAGATTGGTATAGTCCGCAACAAGCCAGCGATTTGGGCATTCCGACGGCCATGAAAAAATTGATCTCGGCAATCAATCTGTGACATAGTCAAGCATCGTGATGAATGAAATCTTTGCTTTCACTGCCATTACAAGGATGTCTTATGTTTCGATGGATTGCTGTTTTAAGCCTGTCACTCTTTACCTTATTGATTGCGGCCTGTAGTTCTGCACCGAAACGTCCTAGTACCCCACTCCCGCCTGCCTTGGTGCAAAAACTCAATCAAATGAGTTTAAAAACTCGCTTGCCCATTCCTGTGCAGGGCATTAAAGCGCATCAGTTGAATGACACTTGGGGTGCATCTCGTAGTAGCGGACGTTTGCATGAAGGCATTGATATTCTTGCCGCCAAAGGCAGCAAAGTGTATAGCGCTACAGAAGGTTTAATTGCAGACTTACGCGATAATCGCTTAGGTGGTAAAGTAATTTGGATATTAGGGCCTGCAGGCACTTGGCATTACTATGCACACTTGGATGGACATAAACGCGGTTTAAACGTAGGCGATTATGTCAAGGCAGGAACGCATATTGGCTATGTCGGCAATACAGGCAACGCCCGACACACTGCCGCACATTTGCATTACGGACTTTATTTAAATGGTAAAGGACGCGGTGCGGTCAATCCTTATCCTTATTTACGTTAATTTTGTTAGGAACATTTCATGTCTGAAGCCTTGATAAATCGATTGGTGGAATTTGCAGAATCTGGCAATCAACAAAAAATTGTATTGGCAGGACAAGTCCATCAAGGCTGGGTCATGGAAATTACTGAAGATGCCCTGCTCATCAGCACAGGTTATTCAGATAAAGTTGGTAAAGACAACTGGATTTCCTTTCACGATCTGCAACAGGCAGAACTATATTATTGGGATAACCAACATGACCAATGGGCAGCATTTCAGCTTTAAGTCCGTCCCATTCACATCTATTCAGCTATCTATTCAACAAGGAGCATGACCCATGACGATACAACGCTGTGGTTGGTGTTCCGATGATCCACTCTATATTGCCTATCATGATTTAGAGTGGGGACAAGCTGTATTTGCCGAAGTGCATTTATTTGAAATGCTGTGTTTAGAGGGACAGCAAGCAGGCTTGTCTTGGATTACTGTATTAAAAAAACGTGAAGCGTATCGTCAGCATTTTTTTCAATACAGCATTGCTGAAATTGCCGCCTTCAGTGATGATGATATTGCGCTCAAATTACAAGATGCTGGATTGATTCGACATCGAGGTAAATTACAAGCAATTCGTGACAACGCACGTGCATGGCAAAAACTAAAAGACGCCGATATAAACGTCGTGACATGGCTTTGGGGTTTTGTTGCACAGCAACCTATTAGGAATGATGTACCTGACTATCGTCTTGCGCCTGCACAAACCGACGCTAGTGTTGCCATGTCGAAAGCCCTAAAGAAAAATGGTTTTAAATTTGTAGGCCCGACCACCTGCTATGCTTTTATGCAAGCTGTAGGCATGGTCGATGATCATGAAAATCACTGTCACTTTAAAACAACATCTTAAAGCAACATCCAAGCTTTAGTATTCAAAACTGCTCAACCCATAATAGCAAGATCACCAATCAATACAGTCAGCCTTATGACAAGGACGGTGCAATATGAGTAATACCATTCGAGCCTATGCCGCAATGCAGGCAGGTGAAGCCCTGCAAGCCTATCAATTTGATGCGGGTGAACTGCAGGCGCATCAGGTAGAAGTCAAAGTCGAATATTGTGGCTTATGCCATTCCGATCTTTCAGTCATTCAAAATGACTGGCATTCCTCAGTATATCCTGTGGTGGCAGGACATGAAATTATTGGCACGATTACTCAATTGGGCAGTGAAGCCAAAGGTTTAACCGTGGGGCAACGTGTAGGCATTGGCTGGACTGCAGACAGTTGCCAACACTGCGATGCCTGTATTGCAGGCGAACAAGTGCTGTGCAGCAATGGCACCACCGCAACCATTGTGGGACATGCAGGTGGTTTTGCCGATAAAGTCCGTGCAGGTTGGCAGTGGGTCATTCCATTACCCGATGAGGTCGATCCTGTCAGTGCAGGGCCTTTGCTCTGTGGTGGAATTACCGTATTTGATCCGATCTTGAAACATCAAATTCAGGCAGTACATCATGTTGCGGTGATTGGTATTGGTGGCTTGGGGCATATCGCCATCAAATTATTAAAAGCATGGGGCTGTGAAATTACGGCGTTCAGTTCCAATCCAGACAAAACCGCAGAATTACTGGCTATGGGTGCAGACCATGTAGTGAACAGCCGTGATGCTGCTGCCCTTAAAACCCAGCGTGGCAAGTTTGACCTGATTTTAAGTACGGTAAACGTAAGCTTGGACTGGAATGCTTATTTAAGTACGCTTGCACCACATGGCACTATTCACATGCTAGGTGTAGCGCTAGAACCCATGCAAATTAAGGCGGGCAGCTTAATTGGCGGTGCAAAATCGGTTACTGGTTCATCGACAGGTTCGCCTGCAGCGCTGCGTCAATTACTACAATTTGCCGCACGCAAACAGATTGCCCCACAGGTGGAAGTTTTTCCGATGTCACAAATCAATCAGGCAATTGAACATTTGCATCAGGGCAAGGCACGCTATCGGGTGGTGTTAAAGGCCGACTTTGACTAATTTTTAAGTTAAATCTTGCCCAATTTAACGGTCTTGCTCATCTCAGATGGGCAAGATTTATGTATAAAAAATGTTTTAGATATTCAGTCTGTTATAGAATAAACTGCGTAAGCAGCATATATTAAAAAGTTGAATCGACACAGGCTGCAAAGCCACGTGCCAAACTAGAAAAGTCTGTGAAAAAGTCTGCTAAGATGAATGCTGCTTTTTTAACTATAAAATGAATTTGAGAAAACCTATGAGTAAAGCCTTACCCATCGCTGTTGCTGTAATTTTAGGCGGTGCTGCACTTGTTCCTGTTTATTATGCCTCTCAAAACCCGGCAGTGGCGACCTCTAAAGCGTCGGCAAATGCTTCTGCGGTTGAAAAAATCAGCTACGCTTTGGGTTATGAAGTGGCACATCAAACCCCACCAGAGCTAGACATCAACAGCTTTGTAACAGGTGTGCGTGAAGGTCATGCGCGTAAACAACCTGCCTACACCGAAGAAGAATTACAAAAAGCCTATGAGCAATTCCAGCAAGAGTTGCAACAAAAACAAGCCACTCAAGCGCAAGCTGCACAAACAGCCAGTGATTCATTCTTAACTGAAAATGGCAAAAAAGCAGGCGTACAAACCACAGCTTCTGGCTTGCAATATCAAGTGATTAAAGAAGGCACAGGCAAACAGCCAACGGCAAGCTCTGTGGTCAAAGTGCACTACACGGGTAAACTGGTCGATGGCAAAGTATTTGACAGCTCGGTACAACGTGGTGAGCCAATTGAATTCCCACTGAATCAAGTCATTCCGGGCTGGACTGAAGGTTTACAGCTCATGAAGGAAGGCGGTAAAGCTACGCTGTATATTCCATCGAAACTGGGCTACGGCGAACAAGGTGTACCAGGCATGATTCCTGCCAACAGCACCTTAATTTTTGATGTTGAACTGATTGAAGTGAAATAACAACATCACCCTTTCAGGAGAGCTTGGCTCTCCTGTATGGTCTTAGGACGAAAAGAATGAAAAAACACCTTGCCCTTGTGTGTATCGCACTGCTCAGCAGTGGCAGTTTTGCCAAAACCGTGACCAATAAAAGTCCTGTTGCAGATCAGGTCGGTTATAGCTTTGGTTATTTAATGGGGCGCAGCAATGCGGAAACCTTAAAAGATATTGATCTCGAAGCCTTCATTGCTGGCTTAAAAATGGCAACACAAGACCAAGCCGCCAGTTTAAGCGATGAAGAAATGGCACGAGTGCTGACTCAATTCAAAAAGCAAGCCGAAGCCAAACAACTGATTGAGCTTAAAAAAGTAGCCGATAGCAATGCTAAAATTGGGCAAGCCTTTTTAAACAATAATGCCAAAAAGGCAGGGGTCAAAGTCACCAAGTCTGGCTTGCAATATCAAGTCTTACAGGCAGGTACGGGCAAATCACCCAAAGCCACCTCTACCGTTAAAGTCCATTATGAAGGTCGTTTAATTGATGGTACGGTATTTGACAGTTCTATCGCCCGCGATCAAGCTGCAGAATTTCAGGTCAGCCAAGTCATTCAAGGTTGGACTGAAGGCTTACAACTCATGAAAGTTGGTGCCAAATATCGCTTCTTTATTCCTGCTGCTCTAGCCTACGGTCAAATTGGCTCAGGCGATGCAATTGAGCCAAACAGCACGCTTATTTTTGATGTGGAACTTTTAGAAATTGTAAAATAATCCAAAGCCGCATCATCTTTAAACAAAAAAATACCGCAATTTAAATTGCGGTATTTTTTCAGATCAACTTCGCTTCATTAAGGTTTTAAATGACGTGGTCTAAAACCCGTTGCCAACAATCCAACCCCATAGGCCACTACGCCCACCACACACAGCGCAGTGACTTCTGCCACACGCATCCATTGTGATACATCACCGTTATACCAAGTTAAGGCATACCACAACGCAGCAATCATCACGGCATTTGCCACTGCAAACTGCACCATGAGTTTTTTCCAGTGCGCACCAAAACGGAAAATCTTGCGTTGATGCAAATAGAAATACAACATGCCTGCATTCACCAAAGCCGAACCTGATGATGCCAGTGCCAATGCCATGTGTTCAGCTTGCCAGTCAATCAGTTTAAAGAAGCCAATAAACACCACGTTTAAAATCGCATTGGCAGCCACAGCCATTAAACCCACACGTACTGGTGTTTTGGTGTCTTGCTGTGCATAAAAACCCGGTGCAAAGACTTTAATCAGCATGAATGAAATCACCCCTGCACTCATACATTGCAAGGCCAAAGCGGTCATTTGCGTATCTTTAAAACTAAACTGACCACGCTCAAACAAGGCTTGGATAATAGGCGTTGATAACATAAACAGTGCAATACTGGCAGGGACACCTACCAAAATAATCACCCGTGCAGCCCAGTCCATCATGCCGCGGAATTTATCCATATTTTGTTCTGCATGACGCGCAGACAGTGACGGTAAAATGACCGTCCCAATCGCTACACCAATTAAGCCCAAAGGTAGCTCTGTCATACGTTCCGCACTATACAACCACGACACCGAACCATCCTGCATAAAAGATGCCCAAATGGTGTTGAGTAGCAGGTTAATTTGCGTGACCGATACCCCAAATAAAGCAGGCAGCATCAGCTTCATAATCCGATCCACCCCTTCATGCTTGAAATCAACTTTAGGGGGAATCAGCAGCTTTTTACGCCATAGTTCTGGAATTTGAATCGCAAGTTGTAAAGCACCCGCGATAATCACCGCCCAACCCAGTGCCATAATCGGCTCTGCCATGTACGGTGTGAGCCATAATGCACCTGCAATCATCGCCACATTCAGCAATACAGGCGCAAAGGCAGGCGTGGTAAATGAGCCATAGCTGTTCAAAATACTGCTGGCAAATGCCGTCAGCGACATAAACAACAAATAAGGAATGGTCAGGCGGAACATATCGGTGGCTAGCGCAAACTTTTCAGGGTCGCTATGGAAACCCGGTGCGTAGATATACATCACCGCAGGCGCAGCCACCATGGCGGTAAAGGTTAGCCCTGTCATTACTGTCATTAAACAGCCAAAAACCCGACTAATTAAAATTTGTACTTCGGCATGAGTGCGGCTGGTTTTATATTCGGTCAATACAGGAATAAATGCCTGCGAAAATGCCCCTTCGGCAAACAGTCGCCTGAAAAAGTTGGGGATACGAAACGCCACCACAAAGGTATCGAAATCTTTACCTGCACCAAACACATTCAGCAATACCACATCACGGACTAATCCTAGCACCCGTGACAGCATGGTCATTGCACTGACAATAAAGGTCGATCGCCAAAGCGCCATCGTTACCACCCAATTAAAAATTTAGTCGCTATTGTAATCAAAGCATCAACAAAGTTTTGTTATTGATTGATCAATTTTTCCTGTGATGTCGAAGCTTTAAGTTGAGATAACTGTTCACGAAAATACTGCCAGTCAAAATACGGCCCCGGATCAGTTTTACGTCCCGGTGCAATATCGGAATGTCCTGCAATATGCTGTTGAATACTCGGATAGGCCTGCTGCAAACTGTGTACCACCTGCACCAAACTCTGATATTGCGCTGTTTCAAAAGGCAAGTCATCACTGCCCTCTAATTCAATCCCAATTGAATAGTCATTACATTCAGGCTGTGCCAAATAACTAGAACGCCCCGCATGCCACGCCCGATCTGCAAAATTAACAAATTGCAGCACCTCGCCTGTTCTTAAAATCAACAAATGTGCCGAAACCTGCAGGCCCTGAATGGTCTGAAAGTAAGGATGCTGCGACCAATCCATTTGGTTCTGAAAAAATTGCTCAATATAACCACCACCAAATTGTGACGGCGGCAAACTAATATTGTGAATGACCAGCAATTGAATCTCTTGGTCTGTCGGACGGGCGTTGAAATTCGGAGATGGGACTTGTCTTGCCCCTTGTAATTGACCCTCAACCACCTGAAACGACGGCACATGCTGCATAAGGCAATCCCCAAACCATTAGAATAGAAAAATAGAACAGAAATTTCAGTTTAATGCCAACGCGTGACAATGAACATCTTAAATTACACCCGAACGTGGCTAAAAAACACATCCTGACGCAGAACAGTGTTAATATAACGCGCAATTTTCATGGGCAAGATCGACACGGAAAATCTTATGAGCATCTCTCCAGCTTTGCTTGAACAATCCATCCAAATCAATATTCAGCAAGCCTTGCAAGAAGATATTGGCGATGGTGATATTACCGCATTATTGACCCCTGAAGATGAGCAGGCCACTGCCACCATTATTAGCCGTGAAGACATGATTTTGGCAGGTCAACCGTGGGTAAATGCCCTGATTCAAGCATACGATGCCAATGTGCAAGTCACGTGGTTAAAAAATGATGGCGACCACGTTGCTGCCAATGAAGCCTTTTTGAAATTGGCAGGTTCTGCACGCAGCCTGTTAACGGTAGAACGCCCTGCGCTGAATTTTGTGCAAACCCTGTCTGCTGTTGCGACTAAAACCGCAGCCTATGTGCAACAACTTGAAGGCTTAAATACCAAACTGCTAGATACCCGTAAAACCTTACCGGGTTTACGCATTGCACAAAAATATGCTGTCACGGTCGGTGGTGGACAAAACCATCGTTTAGGCTTATTTGATGCCTTTTTGATTAAAGAAAATCACATTATGGCAGCAGGCGGCATTACTCAGGCAATTGCCAAAGCACATGCCATTGCTCCGGGCAAACCTGTAGAAGTTGAAGTGGAAACTTGGGATGAACTAAATCAAGCCCTTGAAGCCAAAGCTGATATTGTGATGTTGGATAACTTTAGCCAGCAACAAATGATTGATGCGGTCAAGCATGTGGCAGGTCGTTGTAAACTTGAAGCGTCGGGCAACATCACCATTGAAAATTTACGTGAAGTGGCTAGTACAGGCGTAGATTATATTTCGATGGGTGTTTTAACCAAAGATGTCAAAGCTGTGGATTTATCAATGCGTTTTAATGCGTAAACGATTACTTTTAAAATTAAGGGTGCAATCTGCACCCTTAATTTTTTCCAAAAATTGATTTTAAGGAGGCAAATGAGCCTCCTTTTTTTATGCCTCAATTTTGAATTTAATCATCGTCCTTGTTGTCGTTGTCGTTGTCGTTGTCGTTGTCGTTGTCGTTGTCAGAAGCTTGACCGAGTACACTACGATTGTCTTCATTTTCACGCTCAGTACGTGAATCACATGCAGTTAAAAACAACATCATGGCAGACATTAAAATAATCAATAGTTTCATGCTTTCCTCCTCTTTTCATTCAGGCTCTTTGCATACAGTTTTCCATCTTAAAAGAACGCATCCTGCAATATTGTAGCTTTTTGCTTCACGCTTCCTATCGCAATCTAAATCTCATCCATAAAAAAACGCATCCGAAGATGCGCTCTTAAACAGCAGAAAAACATCAAAAAGCTTAGCTTACCAACCTAAAGCTTGCTGCTGTTTTTTTACCAATTCCTGAATACCTTTTTCTGCCATTTCCAACATGGCATTACATTGCACACGATTAAACGGCTTATCTTCAGCAGTACCCTGAATTTCAATAAATTCACCTGCTTGTGTCATCACCACGTTTAAATCAGTTTGGCAATTTGAATCTTCTTCATAGCACAAATCCAATAACACTTGGTCTTGGTACATGCCCACAGAAATTGCAGCCACCAAACCCTTTAATGGGTCATGCTTAATTTTTTTCTTTTCCAGCAACACATTCATAGCATCAATCAATGCCACTGCTGCACCTGTAATGGCTGCAGTACGGGTACCGCCATCGGCCTGAATCACATCGCAGTCAATGGTAATGGTGTTTTCACCCAGTTTCTTCAAATCGACCATGGCACGCAAGCTACGACCAATTAAGCGCTGAATTTCCTGTGTACGTCCGCTTTGTTTACCACGCGCCGCTTCACGGTCACTACGGGTATGAGTTGAACGTGGCAACATGCCATATTCTGCAGTTACCCAACCTTGTCCCTGCCCTTTTAAAAAGCGCGGTACAGAGTTATCAATACTTGCGGTACACAAAACTTTGGTATGACCAAACTCTACCAACACTGAACCTTCAGCATAGCGAGTATAGTTACGGGTAATTTTTACCTCACGTAATTGATCTAAAGCTCGTTGGTCAATACGCATAATGTGTCCTTATTTTTGGCTCAAATAAATTGCCCGCAAGTATAACAGATGCCACAGCGCAGGTCGCTTTTCCAAAGCTTGACGTGTGCTGTTTCGGTAAATTTTGCCTGTATTTTTACAAAGTGGCTTCATTCATCTTTTAGTATTATCGTGAAACACAGGTTTTTGTTAGACTGCGCGGCACTGGCAGAATCAGGAAATACAATGTCGATTCGGGAAGAACGAAAACAACAAAGTCGTCAGGCAATTATGGATGCAGTGCTGCAACTCAGCAGCGCAGGACGTGCATTTAGCAGCATTAGCTTAAGAGAAATTTCACGACAGATTGGACTGGTGCCCACCGCATTTTATCGGCATTTTCAAGATATGGATGAGTTGGGGCTAGATTTGGTCGATCAAGTTGCCTTGCACATTAAAGGTATTTTGTATCAGTTGGGACAAGCTTATTTACACCAACCCGATGCACAGACCGAAAAGGCATTGACCCTATTTTTTAAATCTGTCGATCAACATCCACAACAATGGATTTTTTTAATTGCCGAACGCTGGGGCGGTTCGACCATTTTACGGCAAGCCATCGCCCGTGAAATTGATTTTTTAATTGAAGATTTAGCTAATGATTTACAACGGGTCGAAAGCGTACAACATTTTCAGCATGCTGAAGATTTTCACATTCTGGCCAATATTTTAATTAATTTATCGTTAAATTGGGCAATGAGCTGGATTGGTTTAGAACGCCAATTTGAAGCCGAAAAATTACCTGAACAACAGCAGCGTTTTATTCAACAAACCATTACTCAAGTACATTTATTATTTCGTGGCATTTGCCACTGGCAACGTCCGCAGCCTGTCGCAGATTAAACATACAACACACTTTTAACCTGCATTAAAAAAACCGCAATGACGTTGCAATCATTGCGGTTTTTAGCGATGCGCTGCTGATTCAGCCTTGCATCATCTTGTTATTGCATCTGTTTATTTCTTAGCTTTACGCTCTTGATCAACCAAGTAGTTCACTACTTGAATCACTTTGCCGTTATCGCCTTGAACGATATATTTACCATTCACCACCACCGCAGGTACACCTGTCAATTGGTACTGACGCGCCAATTGTTTAGCTTGTGAAATTTTAGAGGTGATCGCAAACGAGTTAAACATGCTGTTAAATTTCGCTTCAGGTACACCATATTTCACAAAGAATTTAGCTTGTGATTGTTGGTCAAAAATTTGCTGACCTCTGTCATGAATGGCATGGAAAAGTGGCAAGTGAGTTTTCTTGCGCACACCCAAAGCTTCAGACACATAATAACCACGTGCATTCATTTCCCAAACAGGATTCATGGCTGCAGGAGTACGCACAAAATTCACATCTTTAGGTAACTGGCGTAACCATGTTTGCATATATGGTTCTAAAGTAAAGCAGTGACCACAGCCATACCAAAAGAACTCACGCACTTCAATTTTACCCGGTACATCAACCTTACCCGGGTTGGCGACAACGCTATAATCTTTACCTGCTACAAAATTTGCCGCCATAGTGCTACCAGAAATAGCAAAGATGGCCGTTGCCAAACTACCTAAAAGGAATTTTTTCATTGCGTTTATAATCCTCTAAATCATTCTGTTTAGTGTATGGCAACACTATAAATCAATTATGCTGATTTCGTTTTCCTTCTGTGAACTTTTTTACAGCTTTTATCGCTTTTTTTAGAATTAACGCTACACTAGGGTTTATATCTATTTTTCCAATTATCACGACCCAATTGAGGTGGCACCCATGTCGCATTTGAATGTTGATCCACAAGAAATTGCCAAATTTGAAGCATTTGCAGCCATATGGTGGGATCAGCATTCCGAGTTCCGTCCCCTGCACATGATTAATCCACTGCGCTTAAACTGGATTGATGAGCACGCAGGCGGCTTGGCAGGCAAGAAAGTGCTAGACGTCGGCTGTGGTGGTGGTATTTTGGCAGAAAGCATGGCTCGTCGCGGTGCCAATGTGCTTGGAATTGATATGGGCGAAGCACCTTTAAACGTGGCACGCCTGCATGCAGAACAAGAAGGCGTACACAATATTGAATATCGCCAAATTCCTGTTGAGCAATTGGTAGATGAGCAAGCTGGTCAATACGATGTGGTGACTTGCATGGAAATGTTAGAGCACGTACCTGATCCGGCCTCGATTATTCAAGCCTGCCAAAAACTGGTCAAGCCAGGCGGTCATGTTTTTTTCTCGACCATTAACCGCAACCCTAAATCATACCTATTTGCCATTATTGGGGCAGAATACGTGCTGCGCATGTTAGCCAAAGGCACACACGATTATCATAAATTTATTAAACCGTCTGAATTGGCACACGACATCCGTCAAGCAGGCTTAAAACTAAAAGATATGACAGGCTTACACTACAACCCGCTCACCAAGCGCTATTGGTTAGCACCAAATGTGGATGTGAACTACATGGTTTACACGGTCAATGAGGCAACAGAATGAAGGCAGTTTTATTTGACCTCGATGGCACCTTAATTGATACCGCTGCAGATTTTATTCGCATCATTCAAGATATGTGCCGCGATAAAGGCTGTGAGATTGTGGCAGCAGACGCCATTCGCACACAGGTATCTGAAGGTGCGCGGGCAATGGTCAAATTAGTCTATCCAGAATTTGAGGTAGATGATCCTGTGTTTTTGGCCCATCGACAGCGTTTTTTAGACCTGTACGGCGCAGATATTGCAGTCGAAACCGATCTGTTTGAAGGCATGTATCCACTGCTTGAAGCATTGGAACAGCGTCAAATTCCGTGGGGTATTGTCACCAATAAACCGCGCTGGCTCAGCGAAGCACTGCTCAAAGCACTGAATTTAACTGAACGCTGTGCAGTTTTGGTCTGCCCTGAAGATGTTAGCCGTACTAAGCCAGACCCAGAACCTATGTATTTGGCGGCCAAACAAATTGAAATTGCCCCAGAACATTGTATTTATGTGGGCGATCATCCACGTGATATCGATGCAGGTCGCAACGCCAACATGTATACCATTTTGGCAGCATACGGTTATTTACCGTTACAACACAAAGATGACTTAACAGCATGGCAAGCAGATTGTATAGTGGATTCAGTGACTGAATTACATACGGTTCTGGACAAATTGGTGCTACAAGCTGCCACACAAAATAGCAGTGCCAATGCTTGAATCAGTCATTAAAACGGTGACATGAAACTCAACCCATAAGCAATAAGAAATGAACAGGAGGGATGCCCATGAAATATTCAGAATATCAACCTCGCCCCGATCTTCTCAAAGATCGTATTATCCTGATCACAGGTGCGGGTGATGGTATTGGACGAGCGGCTGCCCTCAGTTATGCGCTACACGGAGCAACCGTAGTGCTGCATGGTCGTACCTTAAATAAACTTGAAGTGATTTATGATGAAATCGAAAGTTTAGGCGCACCGCAACCTGCTATTTTACCGCTACAGCTTTCGAGTGCTTCACCACGAGACTATGAATTACTGGTCGATACCCTAGACAAACAATTCGGACGTTTGGATGGTATTTTGCATAATGCAGGCATTTTAGGTGAACGCACCGAGCTGGCCAATTACCCTGCAGATGTCTGGGATGATGTCATGGCGGTAAATTTACGTGCGCCTTTTGTCTTGACTCAGGAATTATTGCCGCTCTTGGCAAAATCAGAACATGCCTCGGTGGTATTTGCCAGTTCAGGGGTTGGCCGTGAAGCACGTGAACGCTGGGGGGCTTATTCAGTTTCTAAAATTGCGATTGAAGCAGTCAGCCAATTATTTGCCAAAGAGCAAGTTCACCCGAATATTCGCTACAACTGCATTAATCCAGGTGCGACCCGCACAGCCATGCGTGCCAAAGCCTATCCAGATGAAGATCCAAAAACCTTACCAACACCCGATGCAATCATGCCTGCCTATTTATATTTAATGGGCGATGACAGCTTACACATGAACGGTCAAAGTATTGATGCACAGGATTAATCCTGTGCGTCTGCTTCCCGTTTTTTATGACTATGCTTGTGCAAAAAATCGTCATTTTTCAGCTTTTTTAAATTGCTTGAATACGCATCACTTTTTTATATATATGCCATCTATAAACGAAAAACCTTATTTAGATAAAATATAAATATAAATTTTAACAACTTATGCTTTAGTTTTTAGCCCCAATCCATGCATAGAGTGCATATCTAGAAATGAGATAACTTTACAGCTTTTGCTTATTTTACAGTGCACAGCCCAATCATGATTAATAGCGACATTCCAAATTAATTTATTTTTAGGTTGTTCAGCACATGTCATATTCTCAGCAAAAACCGCTCAATATTGTTGCCATTTCCGGGGGGCTCAATGCACCTTCTAAAACAGAAGCGCTGTTACAGACCCTAGTAGAGCGTTTGGCCAAAGCCATCCCGATTCAGGTACATTTCATTAAATTTAGTGAAATTGCGCCACTTTTAGGTGGTGCAATTTACCGCAATCAATTGCCTCAACAAGTGCAAGACGATTTAGCTACTGTAGAAAATGCAGATGCACTGATTGTAGGAACACCTGTCTATCGGGCTTCATTTACAGGTTTATTTAAACATTTCTTTGACTTTGTTGAACAAAATGCATTGATTGATGTGCCTGTATTATTGGCTGCGTCTGGTGGCAGCGAGCGACATGCACTGGTTTTAGAACATCAATTGCGCCCTTTATTCAGTTTTTTCCAAGCACAAACCTTGCCTATTGGTGTCTATGCCACAGACCGCGATTTTAGTCCTGAATATACCGTACAAAGTGAACTACTTAATGAGCGAATCAATTTGGCCATTACCCGTGCAGTTCCAGTTTTGCAATGGGAAGCAGCCAAATCACAGTACACTATAGCCCAAACACAAGTGGCTTAATAACCACTACACATAGCACAGCTTGATCACAACCCACCCACACGGGATAGATATATGAAATACATTATCTATCCCACACATGACTTAGCCTTCATGCTGCCAGTGCTACAGCAAATTCAGATCAGCTTTCTTTTTTATGCAAGTTGCATATCATACTGCCAGTTTTCAGACCTTCATCTTGTGTAAAATAAGCACTTAAAGGCCACCGCAGTAATTGTCTGTATGCATCTTGCATAAACAGAATTCACTCGCTACGCTTCTGCCTTTCTATCCCACTCTTACGCTGCAGAGAACAACATGACTGAATTAAATAACATCACCGTAACCCCGCTAGAAGATGGCATGGTGTCTTTACTGATTGATGGTCAGCCTATTTCTGAAAAATACGGCATGAAGTTTGAAGCCAGCATCGTGGATGATATTCAAGCGCTCGACAACGGCCAAAAAATCAAATTGTTTGATCAGTTTGTGTTTTCACATACCGATCTCAATTTTGAACACGCTTACCACTATGTCACTGGCATTGAAAAGTTGGATGATCGCTATCACGTGGTTAAAAACTTTGTCTATCGTATTAAAATTGAAGGGCAACCTGAAATTGAACACGTGATTACAAAACAAGGTGCACCGATGACAGCTGAAGATGTACGTGAATTTATTAATGCACATATTCAAAAATCACTCACCGACTATACCGACTTAAACTACGCTTACTAAAATCCAGTGAAGCTACCAAACTCAGGGGCAATACATCAATCGATTTATTGGATTGAAATTATAAAACTAAACTGTTTTTCAAATTAATGTAAATCCTTTATTCTAAATCCATCTTCAACAGTATTGAGGTAGATTGCGATGACGGATATGAAACGAAAAACAGCCGTGATTCAAAGTATTGAAACTTTACAACTGAGCCAACATTTGATTGTTGCCTTAGATGACAAAGAAAAAGCCGAATGTGTAGCGAGCGCAGTGCAGTCTTTACAAGGTTTGGCAGATCAGTGGAACTGATGCATCCCATAGCAGCTCGCTGCTATGGTCATGCTCGATCTAAAATATAATACCCCAACCCCTTCCCCTATATTTTCTGCATGCACATACATTCAAAATGCTTTTTTTGTCGCATAATAGAATAGACTCTATACTGTAGCATCAGGCTTTATTTAAAAAATTCATGTGCTTTCTTCACAGTTTCTCTGCATTTAATGGCTAAAGTATGAACTGTGAAATAGAGATGAGAAATGAGGGGTTTACATGAAAAAGATTTTGACAGTTCTGGCAATGTCTTTCAGTGCTTTACTTGGCAGTAATTTAGCAACTGCTGCTCCTCAATTTGATCGGGATGATGCGGAACACCCGCGTTATCAGGCACAAAATAAACGTGAATTTCGTGCCAATATGGAAGAGCGTGTACAAGATAAGCGTCGTATGCGTGAAGAACGTGGTGTAAAACGCTTGCAGCAACATAAGTGGCAAACGGGCTATGTCATGCCGCAGCACTATCGTGGTAATGGCTATAAGGTCGATTATCAAGATCACGACTTGCCTAGACCTGAACGTAAGCAACAATGGTATAAAATCAATCAGGACTATATTTTAGTCGATTTGGAAAACCATCATATCTTGCGTATTGCAGGTTCTTGACATCCTCCCCCCTTAAAAGAGGGTGATTCCTACAGCTAGACGCTTATGCCCAAGCGCAAGTATTTTTAAAACTGTATTTACACAGAATTATTTACACCCTCCAATGCTTAAAGCTAAATTAACATAATCAGCTTATACGCAATTTCAATTTACCCCATATTATTCAATATCTTAGAAAAATCATAAAGCCCAAGTATATATATCTGGGCTTTTTATAGATTCTTTACTTTCCACGGTAATCCCTTCAAAAGAATAGATAACCAAGCACATCTTGGTTTCTCATCTTGCAAAGCGGTACATCCATTCTCCTCATTTTCTCCATCAAATTCACAATTCAGCCAACTATCCACCATCGTTTCTCTTGAGTTCTGCATTAATTTGAATGCATCAACTCAACATTCAAAAGAAACCGAAGGTGAACATTCATGAAAAAAGCGCTCAGCATTCTTGCCCTGTCTGTAACGGCCATCCTGACAACTTCTGCAATGGCTGCACCAGACCACCGTTATGATGACCGTCGCCATCAAGCAAATGCCACTTATAAACATCACAGCAACCACTGGGACAATCAACGTCAGCATACGCAATGGGAGCAAAAACGTTATAATCAGAAACGTGTGAATCCAAGCCGTGACTGGCGTGTAGGTCAAAACTTCCCACGTGGCTATGAAATTTCACGCAATAAAGTCAGTGACCGTGAAGCACGTCGTTTACCCAATACAGGTCGTTACCAACAATGGTACAAAATCAATGGTGACTATGTCCTGATCAATGAACGCACGCATCGTATCATTCGCATTATTGGCTAAAAGCATATTTCAGCCTCAACGATGAGTTCGCATATTCCCAACACCTGAATCACCATTCAGGTGTTTTTTTATATTTAGACTTCCGCTACAGATTTTTTTGATTAGAATCAAAGACAGCACTCGATCATTGAAATAGGCCAGCGCATGACTTCAGCAGAAAACCCTCACAGCACAACCTTACAATATGTGCATTGGTTTCGACATTCTGCGCCTTATATCAATGCCCATCGCAATAAAACCTTCGTGATCATGTTCGATGGCGAAGCGGTGCTGCATGAAAATTTTCAGCATATTATTCACGATATTGCCCTGCTGCATTCGCTGGGAATTCGTCTGATTTTGGTCCACGGCGCACGTCCACAAATTAATCAAAATCTGAAATTCAGCCAAATTGACACCCCTTTTCATTTGCAACGTCGTGTCACCACACGTGAGTCATTATCCTGTGTGATGAATGCGGTGGGTTCAATTCGTCTGCAAATTGAAGCCTTATTGTCGATGGGGCTGGCCAACTCTCCCATGTATGGCGCACGTATCGATGTGGTGTCGGGTAACTTCATTACCGCCAAACCGTATGGCATCCGTGATGGGGTCGATTACCAACTCACAGGTGAAGTCCGCAGTGTCGATACCGATGCCATTCAGCGCCATTTAGAAAACCACAATATTGTGTTGTTAGGGCCTACAGGCTATTCCAGCACAGGTGAAGTGTTTAATCTTTTGGCAGAAGAAGTCGCCACCAAAACTGCCATTCATTTAAAAGCTGATAAGCTCATTTTCTTAGGCGAACAGCACGGATTAGTGAATACCGAAAGGCAATTGCAACGTGAAATTCACCCACAACACTTAAATCAATATATTCAGGCTGCGCAACAGCATCATCCTGAATTGGCACTACACTTAAATGCAGCACAAGAGGCTTCGCTCAACGGCGTGCATCGTGTACATCTGATTTCTTATGCTTATGATGGTGCATTATTAGAAGAGCTATTTACCCGCGATGGTTCAGGCACGATGGTCAGTGATGCACATTATGAAGAAGTACGTACAGCCAATATTCAAGATGTTGGCGGTCTGATTCGACTATTACGCCCTTTAGAAGAAGAAGGTGTATTGGTGTATCGCTCACGTGAACGTCTGGAAAATGAAATTGGGCAATTTGCAGTGATTGAGCGAGATGGCATGATTCTAGCCTGTGCAGCACTCTACCCTATTCCTACCACAGGCAATGAATTAAGGTCTGCTGAAATTGCCTGCGTGGCCGTGCATCCTGCTTATCGTAAATCGAACCGTGGCCGCCAAATTCTGGATTATTTAGAAGATAAAGCCAAAGCCATGGGTATTCAGCAGTTGTTTATTTTGACTACCCGCACCGCGCATTGGTTTTTAGAACAAGGCTTTTCCCCTGCCAGTGTCGATGAACTGCCCGATGCCCGTCAGGCCTTATATAACTATCAACGCAACTCCATTGTTTGCAAAAAGTCACTATAAAGTGACTTTTTGCCTGTAGGCGATATAGCTCAATTTTGCATAAGCTTATGCAACCAGTTCAAAAAAATACTTCTATTTTGAAAACAAAGCCTTAGCTGTAAATTCACTATATTTATCTCTCAACTTCAATAATAAAAATAAGCAATAAAAATCATAAACTTAAAAATAAATACTGCTGACTATCCTCCTACAATTTGTGCAGTTTTAAACATAAGGTTTGCACTTTTTTATTTATCTCAATTTCTGCTTAGAAATTTCCGATTTATTATTTTTTTCAAAAAACAAACCTGTTTAGCGTATGTGTCATCCAGCCCGCTACACCCGTTGGGGTTTATTTTCAGGAGCACATTTGCATGTACCCAATTTCGACATCTTTTTGGAAAAAAACGATTTTTACATCTACGGCTTGGGTCGGAATCATGCTGCTCTCAGGCTGTACTCCAAACCAAGCTGCCAATCAAATCACCTTAAATATTGGCTATCAAAAATACGGTATTTTGCCAATTGTCAAAGAACGTGCCGTACTAGAAAATGCCCTTAAAAATCAGAATGTCAAAATTAATTGGGTAGAATTTCCTGCAGGCCCTCAGCTCTTAGAAGGCTTAAATGTCGGCAGTGTGGTTTTTGGGGAAGCGGGGGAAGCACCGCCTATTTTTGCACAAGCAGCACAAGCCAACTTGGTCTACGTGGCTAATCAACCTGCTGCACCTTTGGCTGAAGCTCTAATAGTACCCAAAAATTCAAACCTTCAGTCTGTCCAAGATTTAAAAGGCAAACGTATTGCACTCAATAAAGGTTCCAATGTGCATTATCTGCTGTTAAAAGTTTTGCAAGCGCATCAGCTCAAACTTGAAGATATTCATGTGGTGTATTTACCCCCTGCCGATGCCCGCGCTGCATTTGAGCGTGGTGCTGTCGATGCATGGGTCATTTGGGATCCGTTCTTTGCTGCGGCAGAACAACAGCTCGGTGCACGTATTCTGGCCACAGGGCAAAACTTGGTGAGCAATCATCAGTTTTATTTGGCAGATCGTCAATTTTCCGAAGCCCATCCTGAATTGTTAAACACAGTGGTGCAGCAACTGAATACCACCACACAGTGGATTCAGCAACATCCTCAACAGGCGGCACAACTCTTAGAAAAACCAACGGGTTTATCGGTCGATATTTTGAGTCGTTCTATTGCCCGCATGGGTTTTGGTGTGCAAAACATTTCTGCGCAAGTGGTTCAACAACAACAGCAAGTTGCAGATGCCTTCTATCAACAAAAGTTAATTCCACAAAAAATTGACATTCAAGCTGCAATTTTAAAACCCACAACAAGCACATCGCCATAAAACAAAAAATCAGGACAGTTTCAATGAAAGCGCTACAAACATTCACATTATTCAGTTTAGGTCTATTCAGTCTAGGCTTCACAGGCTGTGAAAAAATTTCAGCCAATACTGATTCAGCAAAAAGTTCTGCTGCCCCTCTACAACATCTCAGCATTGGTTACCAAAAGTCTGCTTTAAATTTACTGGTTGCTCGTCAGCAAAAGTTATTTGAGCAGCAGCTGCCCAATGTCAAAGTTGACTGGAAAGAGTTTCCTGCTGGCCCACAAATGCTAGAAGCCTTAGCGGTGGGTGCTGTAGATTTTGGCTACGTGGGCAACACCCCGCCTATTTTTGCCCAAGCTGCAGGCAAAGATATTCGCTATGTCGGTTATGAAGTGGTGACCCCAAATTCACAGGCTTTGGTCGTTCCATCAGGCAGCCCGATTCAATCGTTGCAAGATTTAAAAGGCAAACGCATTGCCGTGCAAAAAGGCTCTAGTGCGCATGAATTATTGGGCAAAGTATTAAAGCAAGCCCAGCTAAGCTGGAAAGACATTCAACCTATTTGGCTTGCGCCTGCAGAAGCTCGTGCAGCATTTGATAAAAACAGCATTGATGCTTGGGTCATTTGGGATCCATTTTTAAGTGCTGCCAAGCTCGATGCGCAAGCACAGGTCTTGATTGATGGCACAGCATTCCCAAAAAGTTATGCCTTCTATATTGGTAATCCTAAGTTTATACAACAGCACCCTCACGCGGTCAGCAAGGTTTTAGCTAGCTTGAATGCTGCAGATCAATGGATTCTTCAGCATCAAGATCAGGCTTTGTCTATTTACACCCAAAGTACAGGTTTAGCACCACATATTGCCACACCCGTATTTCAGCAACGCTTAAAACCATCTCCAATTTACCCGCTGAACAATCAGGTCATTCAATCACAACAACACATTGCCAACAGCTTTCAGCAAGACCAACTGATTCCGCAGTCTATCAAAATTCAAAGTGTGGTTTGGAAAGACCAGCACAGCATTACACCTTAAACATACACAACAAGGATATTAAGATGAAAATTTTTTGGTTTATTCCTACCCACGGTGACAGTCGTTATTTAGGTACCAACAAGGGCGCTCGCCAAGTTGATCATGCCTATATGAAACAAATCGCACTGACTGTTGAACATTTGGGTTATGAAGGGGTTTTAATTCCTACAGGCCGTTCTTGTGAAGATCCGTGGATTACTGCAGCCAGTCTGATTGACGCCACACAAAAGCTCAAATTTTTGGTGGCATTACGTCCAGGTATTACCACACCTGCGTTGGCGGCACGCATGGCTGCAACCTTTGACCGACTATCACATGGTCGTCTTTTACTGAATTTGGTCACAGGTGGCGATGAACAAGAGCTCAAAGGTGATGGGCTCTATGAAGATCACAGCACCCGTTATCAAACTGCGGCAGAATACACCCACATTTGGCGTGAAATTTTAAGCCGTTCACATTCAGGTGAGTCGTTCAGTTTTCATGGCAAACGCTTACAGGTTGATGATGCTAAATTGCTATATCCACCTGTACAACATCCACATCCGCCACTATGGTTTGGTGGTTCCTCTGAAGCAGCCATTGAGCTGGCCAGCGAACAGGTGGATACCTATTTAACCTGGGGTGAACCACCTACTGCAGTCAAAGAAAAACTTGAACTATTAAAAGCCAAAGCAGCTGCTAAAGGACGCAGTTTAAATTACGGCATTCGCTTGCATGTGATTGTTCGTGAAACCAATGCCGAAGCATGGCAAGCAGCAGAAGACCTGATTCAATATGTAGATGATGCCACCATTGCCTCAGCACAGGCTAAGTTCCAAGCCATGGACTCGGTTGGACAACGTCGCATGGCGGCATTGCATCAAGGGAATCGTAGCCAGCTGGAAGTATCGCCTAACCTGTGGGCAGGTGTTGGTTTGGTCCGTGGTGGTGCAGGAACGGCCTTGGTAGGCGACCCTGAAACGGTGGCAGCTCGCATTCAGGAATATGCAGACTTAGGCATCAGTACCTTTATTTTCTCTGGTTATCCGCATTTGGAAGAGTCTATTCGCTTTGCTGAGTTGGTTTTCCCACTGTTACCACTGGAAACCCAAAAGAAACTGGCTCAACCTAATTTAACTGGTCCTTTTGGTGAAATTGTAGCAAATCAATATGTACCTGCTGCTCATACATCTGCACAGCGTAAACTGGAGCAAGTCGAATGAGTCAGCAAATACCCTCAAGTTTAGGCAAAGCGCAAAAGGTTTCACGTGGAACATTGATTGGACAACAACTGCTGCCGTGGTTGTTCCCCATCGCTTTAATTGCCTTGTGGCAACTGGCCTCAAGCACAGGCCTTTTGCAAAGCCGCATTTTACCCGCACCAAGTGCAGTACTCAGTGCCTTTTGGACGTTACTTAGCAGTGGTGAATTAGCGCAACACGTTCAAGTCAGTGCAGGGCGTGCCCTGCTAGGCTTGCTGATTGGTGGTGGATTAGGACTGCTGTTAGGCTTACTCAACGGCTCATCTAAAACAGCCTCGACGCTGCTTGACACCACCTTACAAATGATTCGCAACATTCCTGCACTGGCACTGATTCCACTGGTGATTTTATGGTTTGGTATTGATGAAACAGCCAAATTATTTTTAGTTGCTGTGGGGGTGTTTTTCCCAGTCTATATCAACACCTACCACGGAATTCGTTCTGTAGATTCACAGTTGCTGGAAATGGGTAAAAGTTATGGGCTCACCCGCTGGCAATTGTATAAAGACATTATTTTACCCGGGGCGATGCCGTCTATTTTAGTCGGTTTACGTTTTTCGCTTGGTTTGGTGTGGGTTCTGTTAATTGTGGCAGAAACAATTTCTGCTCAGGCAGGCATTGGCTATATGACCATGAATGCACGCGAATTCCTACAAACCGATATTGTACTGGTGGGTATTTTACTTTACGCCCTGCTGGGTAAACTAGCCGATGTGTTCGCGGTACTGTTAGAAAAGTATTTACTACGCTGGCATCCAGCCTATCAAAAATAAGGATTATCCCCATGACAGATTTAAGCTTGGGACGTCATGTACACAGCACAGACCTCCCTCACCAATCTCCAACTGCGCAGTACAACAATACAATGGGTGCAGAAATTCTCATTGAACAACTGCACAAGTTTTATGGTTCAGTTCAGGTTTTAACCGACTTAAATTTGCATATTCAGCCTGGTGAGTTTCTGGCAATTGTTGGACGCAGTGGCTGTGGTAAAAGTACCTTGCTGCGTCTAATAGCCGATCTTGAACAAGCCAGCTATGGTTCCATTCAATTTAAGTCAGCACGACATATTCGAGAAGGCATTACATCCGATGATATACGGGTCATGTTCCAAGACCCTCGCCTATTGCCTTGGCGTAATATCCAACAGAACGTACAACTGGGTTTGGCCAACGCTCAACATGCAGAAGCCGCCAACTTACTTGAAAAGGTCGGTCTGCAAGCGAAGGCCGATTTATGGCCAAGCCAACTTTCAGGAGGGCAACGTCAACGTGTGGCTTTAGCACGTGCTCTGTCACATCGACCACGCATTTTATTGCTTGATGAACCCTTAGGCGCATTAGATGCCCTGACACGTTTAGAAATGCAGAACCTGATAGAGCAACTTTGGCTCGAACAAGGTTTCACCGCCATTTTAGTCACGCACGATGTCAGTGAAGCCGTACAACTGGCTGATCGGATTATTTTGCTCGATCAGGGACGTATAGCCCAACAGTTTCAGGTGCCACTGGCACGACCACGCCAAAAAAGTGTGCAATTTGCCACATTAGAACAACAGGTCTTAAGTGCAGTATTGGCAACTGAATAATCTTGACGCTAACAATGGGCTAGATTCTCCCATTGTTAGGGCAATACAAATGCTCATCTATTCCTCTTGATTAAGGCACTCGATTCATTCTTTAATTTTTTTAAACAAACCCAAGCTTAAGCACCGTAAAACTTCACTTTTACCATTTATAAATAAAATCAACAAACGCTAATCATTTAGTCAAAAAATACATGAGCAAATATACTCCCCAACCCTAATTGGTTTTTTGACTGATTGCATAGCTAAACTACAGAATAAATTATAAATATTTTAAAAATACATCTTTTAATGATGCACAAGACTGACGATTTGCCGTACAATTAATAATTCCCTTTTTTCATTGTTTTAAAATTACGAATGGAACAAAAAAAGAGTACACAAAAACGCCATCAGCTTCTCAATGCTGCACTCGACGTATTTTCCTTATACGGGTTTAGCGGTGCAAGTTTGGACGAAATCGCACAAATTGCAGAAATGCATAAGTCGAATATTTTCTATTATTATGAAAATAAAGAGGCGCTCTATGTTGAAGTACTGACCACAGTACTACAAAAATGGCTTGCGCCTTTACAAATGCTTGAAGCCGAACTTGAGCCAGAAGAAGCGATTACCAATTATCTGTTACAGAAAATTGAGGTTTCCCGTACTCAACCGAAAGCATCACGTCTATTTGCTTTAGAAGTGATTCAAGGTGCGCCACATATTCAGGAAATTTTAAAAGGCCCTCTGAAAAAACTGGTCAAACGCAAAGCCAAAGTCATTACCATGTGGCAAGAGCAAGGCAAACTGTCTAAGCAGATTGATCCTGAATTGCTTATTTTGAATATTTGGGCGATTACCCAAAACTATGCCGACTTTGCAACACAAATGGAAATGGTGACAGGTAAAACCCTGCGCAACCGCAGCATGTTGCAACGTGTCTTGCAACATACAGTTCACATGATGCTCTACGGTATTATGCCGCGTCAGGACGAAGTGGATGCACCTCAAGCCGCTGTGGTCACTGCCACACCTGAACAAGAATCAGAAGACTAATTGCACAGCACTAACTAAGATACGCACTTTTACTCACGACCCTAGTTATGACTAGGGTCGTGGCGTTTTGGCAACGATATTATTTAAGACCCTGATACAAAGACAATAGTTTTTGCGCACCCAACAACAAGTTTTCTTCCCAGTCTAAATGCGCTGTATCATTGGCACCATCGGTAATATATTTCACCGACAGCATCCGTACCCCTAATTTTTTACAGACTTTGGCAATCGCATAGCCTTCCATGTCAACCAACTGACACGGTACTTTAGGTGTACCCGTTTCAAAGCTATCTCCCGTGCCACAAATGCCACTTGGCAAATGCTCAAAATAGCGTTCCAAATGAATTTCTGCAGGGTGTTCCTGATCCATTGGCGTGACTCCCACCTGAAAACCCAACGGAGAAACATCCATATCGCGCTGCACAAACTGGCACACTTCCACCAAAGCATGCGCATCAAAATGTGAGCTACCAGCCGTGCCTAAATTCAATAAAGTTTTACAACCAGTCTTTTGAATCACTTCAAAGGCTTTAAACGCAGCATTGACCTTACCAATACCACTGTAATGCACCTGAATCCCAGCCTGCTCAAACAAGCCTTTAGACTCACTGGGCAATGCCATAATTAAAGCGAAATCAGAATTCATCACTATTTACTCGTGCAGATCATTGAAACTGAGCACATTAGAAAAGAAAATCTGGTGCGGTGCAAATCCAGTTCACCTTTCGCGCTCAAATAGTCGGATTTTGCCTGATTTTCAGATAATTTTTCAGGTTAAAAACACAACAGCAAGACGAAAGCGCGAGAATATGGCAATATATAGCCCTTACAAATTTTCAACTTTCATCCGATCATGCAGCTGCTCCGCCTGAATGCTTTATCTTCAACCACTGACCTCGCCCAAACTGCCGTGACCATTGGCAATTTTGATGGTGTGCATGTCGGTCATCAGGCGATGATTCAACAGCTCAAAGAAGTTGCTGCGGCGCAACAACTCAAAACCGTGGTGATGCTGTTTGAACCTCAACCATTGGAATTTTTTAAAGGCTACGATGCCCCACCACGCATCAGCTCGTTGCGGGAAAAAGTCGAATATCTGACCGAATTGGGCGTCGACTACATTGCAGTAGCGAAATTTGACAATCATTTCCGCAGTTTAAGTGCCGAAGCCTTTGCAAAACTTTTAAAAAATAGCCTGAATGCCTCGCATTTGGTCTTGGGCGATGACTTCCATTTTGGTAAAAACCGCCAAGGCAATAGCGAATTTTTACGCAACTATGGCTTTCAGGTCACCAATTTAAACACCATTGAACTGAATGGTGAGCGTGTTAGCTCAACTCGTATTCGTCAAACTTTACAAGCAGGTGATTTGGCACTGGCAGCCAAACTGCTTGGACGCCCATATAGCATTACAGGGCGCGTCCAATATGGCGATCAAATTGGTCGCACACTTGATTTTCCAACCATTAATGTACGCTTAAACCGCCATAAACCCTGCTTAAATGGCATTTATGGCGTTGAAGTGGTCTGTGAAACCACCGCTTTAAGCGAAAAAGTCAAACACGATCATCCTCACAAAACGGGTGTTGCAGGCTACAGCCCGAACAGTCTGTTTGGTGCAGGGCATGTAGGTACGCGCCCAGCCATCCAACAAGTACAGCCCGAATGGCGATTAGAAGTACATTTCCCCAATGTTTCTGCTAATCTGTATGGCTTATTAATGCGGGTCACATTTTTAAACTATTTACATGGCGAAAAAAATTACCCTTCGCTTGAAGCACTCAAAGCGGGAATTGATGATGATGTTGAAAAACTTCTTGAATTTCGACAAGATCATCCACATTTCCCTTTTTAATTTACCCTAAATATTTAATGTAAAACGCGTCAGTCCATGGGCTGATTCAACTGGAAGACAACTTGCATGAGCGATAAGCAAACTCCTGAAAATGCAGTGGATTATAAAGCCACGCTAAACCTCCCAGGTACTGAATTTGCAATGAAAGCAAATCTCGCAGTACGTGAAGCGAAATGGTTAGAAGAGTGGTATGCCGACAACATTTATCAGCAGATTCGTGCATCGCGTATTGGCAAGAAAAAATATGTGCTTCACGATGGCCCTCCGTATGCCAATGGTCAAATTCACTTGGGTCACGCGGTCAATAAAGTCCTGAAAGACATTATTATTAAAAGCCGTGTCATGGATGGTTTTGACGCACCCTACGTTCCGGGTTGGGACTGTCACGGTTTACCAATTGAACTTAAAGTAGAAGAAAAAGTGGGTAAGGTGGGTGTAAAAGTCGATGCTTCGACTTTCCGTAAAGCCTGTCGCGAATATGCTTACACCCAAGTCGAATTACAGAAAAAAGACTTCGTGCGTATGGGTGTATTTGGTGATTGGGACAATCCTTACCTCACCATGAACTTCAAGCAAGAAGCCGATATCGTGCGTTCATTGGGTGCAATTGCCAAAGCAGGTCATATTGAACCGGGTCTTAAACCTGTGAACTGGTGTTTGGACTGTGGTTCTGCATTGGCAGAAGCCGAAGTTGAATATGAAGATAAAAAATCCGATGCAATTGATGTCGGTTTTACTGTGGTCGATTTAGCCGATTTATCTGCACGTTTGGATGTGCAAGTGAATGATGCCACTGACATCGTCATTTGGACGACTACACCGTGGACTTTACCTGCGAACCAAGCCGTTGCATTACATGCCGAAATTGAATACCAATTGGTGAAGGCACGTGCCGATGAAAAAGCACCACAAAACTTTATTTTGGCCAAAGAATTGGTACTGTCAGCAACTGAACGCTATGGCTTTAGCAGCTATGAAGTATTGGCTGACTTCACAGGTGACAAACTCGAAAACCTGATCTTACAACATCCACTGATTCAAGCACGCCAAGTACCTGTGATTTTAGGTGAACACGTGACCGCAACAAGCGGTACAGGTGCAGTACATACCGCGCCTGGACATGGTGTGGACGACTATAAAGTTGGCTTACAATACAACCTAAAAGTTGACAATCCTGTCGGTGGCAATGGCGTATATTTACCTACTGCACCAATCTTTGCAGGCGAACACATCTACAAAGCCAATCCACAAATTATTGCGACTTTGGCAGAAAACAATAAGCTGTGGGCACATCACCCAATCAAACACAGCTATCCGCACTGCTGGCGTCATAAAACTCCAATTATTTTCCGCGCTACACCACAATGGTTTATCAGCATGGATGCCAAAGGTTTACGTCAAGGCGCACTGAATGCGATTGAAAATGACATCAGCTTTGTACCTGATTGGGGTAAAAACCGTATCCAAGCGATGATTGAAGGTCGCCCAGACTGGTGTATTTCACGTCAACGTACTTGGGGCGTGCCAATTCCATTCTTTGTACATAAAGACACCAACGAATTGCACCCACGCACACCTGAATTGATCGAAGAAGTTGCGAAACTGATCGAACAAGAAGGGATTGATGGCTGGTACAACCGTGAAGCCAAAGACTTCATTGGCGAGGATGCCGAGCACTACAATGCAGTACGCGACACCTTAGACGTTTGGTTCGACTCAGGTACGACGCATTATGCAGTTCTACGTGAGCGTGAAGAGTTACAAGACCCAGCCGATTTATATCTTGAAGGTTCAGACCAACACCGTGGCTGGTTCCAGTCTTCATTGCTCACCTCAATTGCGATCAATGAACGCGCACCATACAAAGGCTTGTTAACCCACGGCTTTGTAGTGGATGAAAAAGGTCGCAAAATGTCGAAATCGTTGGGTAACATCATTACTCCACAAGACATTATTAAAGACATGGGTGCAGACGGCTTACGCTTCTGGATTGCATCGGCAGATTACCGCTATGAAATGACCGCAGGTAAGGAAATCTTTAGCCGTGCCTCTGACGGTTATCGTCGTATCCGTAATACTTTGCGTTTCTTGTTGGCTAACTTAAATGGTTTCAAACCCGCTACAGATGCTCTGCCTGTAGATCAGTTGATTGCACTGGATCAATACATCCTGCAACGTGCCGCAGAAGTACAGAAAACCATTCAGCAAGCCTATGAAGATATGAACTTCCATATAGTAACCAGTGCGCTGACCAACTTCTGTATTAATGACTTGGGTGGTTTCTACCTCGATATCATCAAAGACCGTCAGTACACCACCAAAGCAGACTCGCAAGCACGTCATTCTGCACAAACAGCTTTGTATCACTTGGTTCAGGCTTTCGTTCGTTGGATGGCACCAATCTTAAGCTTTACGGCACAAGAAGCATGGCCGCTAATTCCTGAGCAATCAGAAAAATACGTGTTCACTGCAGAATGGTATGACATCCCAGTGGCTTCTGAAGCCAACATACTGGCAGAAGCGGAATGGCAAACCCTGATCGCTGTTAAATCTGCCGTCAATAAATTCATTGAAGCTGCACGTACCGCCAAAACAGTCGGTTCCAACTTGTCTGCTAAAGTTGAACTTTGGGCGAATGACGAACTCAAAGCCGTATTGGATAAACTAGGCGATGAGCTACGTTTTGTCCTGATTACCTCACAAGTGGTTGTGAATGGCTTTGATGCTGCACAAGGTGAAGCCTCTGATTTAGATGGCTTGAACGTGAAAGTTTCTGCAGCAGATGGCGAAAAATGTGTACGTTGCTGGCATGTACTCCCTGATGTGAATACACATTCTGCACATCCAGGTTTGTGCTCACGTTGTATTATCAACCTTCCAACAGGTCAAGGCGAAGAGAGAAAATATGCCTAATCCACAACACAAAAAGGGCTTATTCCAGTTCTATCCACATAATTTATGGTGGGTGGGCTTGTCCATTGTCGCGATTATTCTCGACCAATGGACCAAATGGATTGCAGTATCGCATCTGAATTACGCAGATCCAGTGCCTGTATTGCCCTTTTTGAATTGGACTTTACTGCATAACTATGGCGCTGCCTTTAGTTTCTTGTCCGATGCAGGTGGATGGCAACGTTATTTCTTTACCTCACTGGCAGGTTTAGTGTCTGTAATTTTTGTATTTTGGCTAATGCGTATGCCAAAAAATGTCATCGTACTGCCTTTGGCGATTGCCTTGATTTTAGGCGGTGCGATTGGGAATTTAATTGATCGGGTCAGTCTTGGCTACGTGGTCGATTTTATTCACGTATACTACAACAACAGCCACTTCCCTGCCTTTAATATTGCAGACAGTGCCATCACACTTGGCACCATTCTGCTGTTAATTGATACGTTTTTCCTAGAAAAGCACCGAATTGAACGAGCGCAGGCGCAACATGACTGAAATTATTAATCCAAATGATGAAACTCGTATTGAAGATGGCTCAAAAGTCGAATTGCACTTTTCTGTCGCCATTGAAAATGGTGTAGAAATTGACAACACCCGTAGCCGCGCTGAACCTGTAAGTTTGGTCATGGGCGATGGCAGCCTATTACCTGGTTTTGAAAAGTCATTATTTGGTTTACGTGCAGGTGACCGTCGTACCGTGAGTCTTCCACCTGAAGAAGCATTTGGTCCATGGAATCCTGAAAACGTACAAACTTTTGATACGGTTAAATTTGAGCAACATCCAGTTGAAGGACACATGATTGAATTTGAAGATAAAGCCAAACAAAGCCTCTATGGCGTGGTGAAATCTGTCAACGATGATGTGACTGAAGTAGACTTTAACCACCCTTTAGCGGGTAAAAATATTACCTTTGAAGTTGAAATCTTTAGAGTGACCCCAGCAGGACAACAAGGTATTAAGTTGATGTAATCAATTTGCATACTTACTGCATCTTTCTGCTGTTCAAATCTCCCAAGTACAAGAAAATGAATTTGGGAGATTTTTTATTGAATAAGATAATTATTAAATATAATCAAACACTTAAAATTAAATAAATCCAGTTTATTGATCTATATTTTACCGATATATCGTTGTACGTTTTAGCTTACATGCACTGCAGAAAATTGACGCTAGGCAAAGATCAGCTTTCATTTTATATTTAACACATACAGAAATAGGATGTTTCTAAAAGCAAGAATAACAATAATAAATAATATAACGGCAGGACGCTGAAAGGTATAACAGGAGTAATACCTAAACATAAATCTGAAAAAGCCCCGACATGATGTTGGGGCTTTTTTCTATTTGTTTTTTGTCCTACTTTGAAATAAGTTTAGACCTGAAGAAATTTATTTTATGGAGCCACCAATTTAAGCAATCTGGCAGATTGACCATCTTCAATCACCCAAATATTGCCATCCTGTGCTTGAAGACACGCGAATCCGCTGACCCATCTCGATACGCTGTAACTCCCGAACAGGCTGTGCTTGCGTATCCACCACAATAATTGCTTTTGAAGATAAACCACCAAGAATGGCTTTATGCTTCCAGTGTGGAAATACATCTCCCGTATAAAACATCAAACTTGAGGGAGAGATGACAGGCGTCCAATCCAGCACTGGGGCTGTAAATTCAGGACGAGTCGCATGGTCTGGAATTGGCAAACTATTATAATGATCACCGTTCGACACCAACGGATAGCCATAGTTTTCGCCTTTGGCAATCAGATTCAACTCATCACCCCCTTTAGGTCCCATTTCTGCAACCCAAAGCTGCCCTGTAGAATCGAATGCCATGCCTAAAGGGTTGCGATGTCCCAAACTCCAGACTTGCTTGGCAATCTCTCCATGTGTTTGAAATGGATTGTCTAAAGGGGTTGTGCCATCTGCATTTAGACACAAAATTTTGCCTAAATTAGATTTTAAATCCTGAGCAGGTTCAAACTTTTGTCGCTCACCAGAACTTATCCACAATTTGCCATCTGCACCAAACTTTATACGATGCGCATAGTGCCCCTGTCCCGATACTTTCGGCACTTGCTGCCAGATTCTTTGAATTTGGGTGAGTTTTGGCGTGGGTTTGGCATCTAATACAAGCTTGCCCCGAATCACGACTGCACCGTAACCACCCGCACCCGCTTCGGCATAACTTAAATAAATCTGCTGATTCTGTTTAAAGTCAGGATCTAAAATGACGTCACCCAAACCACCTTGTCCGCCATAGGCGACTTCAGGGATAGCTTGAACATCTAAGCTTTGACCTGTTTTTGGATCAAAAAGTTTTAATTTCCCCGCTTTTTCTGTAATTAATAGGCGTCCATCGGGTAATTCTGCCAATGCCCACGGCTCATTAAAATCTGCAATTGGCTGTATTTGATAGCGTTGTAAATTTTGTGCAGAAGTTGATTTTGACTCTAAAGCAGCCGTGTTCTGTTTCGGCTCAACTTGCGCATTACACCCTGTAGTTAAACCCAATACAACTAGAGATATAAATCCATAGTATTGCCGATTTATCTTGAGCATCCTAATTGCTGTTCCTTAAAATGTAGTCAAACATAGTCAAGGACTAATTCGCACTCTGTTAATGTCTTGTTGCCAAGCGTGTAACTAGAGCCTGAGTCGGTCAGTTCCGACTTGTAGCGGTCAGTCCGTTCTTGCAATATACGCTTTACAGTTTTGTAAGGCG
>NZ_JAYFSK010000015.1:0-61294 GCF_041464035.1 Acinetobacter sp. AL9
TTAGCACCTTGCAATGTTTGTCTTTTATGCGTAATTTGAGTGTCTTCATCCAATTATTTTAACAGTATTTTTCTTAATAGTGACTATAGTACAAGTATTTAAAACGACATTTCGTGTCGTTCATATGGTTTACTCCAGTCGCTTATATCCTCGTGCTGAACCACGAGGTTTTTCGCTCCAGTGGATAAAAAAACACCCCGTAGCGAACTACAGGGTGTTGTTAAACAATAAGATGACTGTGATTAAGTATGCTTATTCATACCAACCGAATAGCTTAAACACATACGGTACATAGGCAATAATCAACATCGCAGGCAGCATCACAATCACAGGTAAAACCCAACGCTCAAAGCGATAATAGAACGGTTTATGACGAACTTCCGCATCGGCTGCAGCGACTTCTTCATCACCAATTGACTGCCTTGCCAATAAGTGATTCAGCGCTACAGGTGGCGTCACATAGCCCAATTCAAAGCCGATGAGGGTAATCATCCAGAAATGCACAGGATGAATCCCATACTGATACGCCACGGGCGCAACTGTTGCCGAAATTAGAATTACCGCACCGAATGGATCCATAATCATGCCCACAAAAATCATCAGGGCAACAATCAGGCTAATCACAATAAAGATGCTGCTAATGTCGGTTGGGAACGCTTCCATAATTTCAATGCGTTCTAAATAGCCACCTACACTGACTGAAAGCGCCATCAAAATTACCAATGCCCCAATATGTCCCACCGTTTCACTGGTCGATAAATGCAGAGCTTTGAAGAAACCATACTGACGCAATGGTGAATCAGGTGCAGTCAATAATGAGCGCTCAGATGAAGCTGCTGTCTGTTGTGCTACAGGCTTGTGATCTAAAGTCTGATCCCACTGCCCCATCGCTGGAATAGGCGCAGGTTCATGGCGCAATTTATCAAACAACACCATCATCAATAAAATAACCGGCATCATTACAGGTGCAGTAAATTCATTCATATTGGTGTCTAAAGCATATTTATAGAACAACCAAATCAACACGAAAATGAGGATATATGGTAGTACAGGGCCAAAAGCACGTAAGGACAATGGCGCAGCTATGTTCGGTGCAGCAATGCGGAATTTATTTTCAGCAAAGAACAACGAAATCACTAAAAATAGGGTTGAAGTCAGTAGGAACACATACAAACCATAGTGATACAGCATGTCCGTTGTGACTTCTTTATTCAGCGATGCCACCACAACAATCAATAGGCATGGACGAAGCACGACCCCCATTGAACCCGACATAGCTGTTGCCGCCAGTGCAAACTGACGTCGTCCACCCGCATTCCAAACTTCTTTATAAATGATCGCACCTGCGGCAATGACAAAAATCCCCGATGCACCGGTATAAGCCGTCGGCAATGCCGCAGCAATCAAAATCAGCCAGGTTAAAGTTTCAGGTGCCAAATTCCACGGACGCAGAATATTCAGGAACAAATCCACAATTCGGGTTTGTTTGAGCAACATCCCCGCCCAAATAAACAAAGCCAAGTTCAAGAAAATACTAGAGAATTCGACCAGTTGCCCTAGGTAAATCCCTTGCCCCATTGGATAATCCATCAGGAAGGTAAAAGAGAAACCCGTACTAATTGCCATATAGGCATACAAAGGTACGCTCAGGAAAGCAAGACCTAAACTACCGCCTTCACGGGTCGGTGCAGGTGGCTTAATAAGCTGGAATAAACTAATTAAAGTCAGAGTTGCAAACAGAATCATCCACATCCAGTAAATGATTTGCGTTTCACCACTCATCGGTACGCCTGAATTGAGTACTGAACGATATTGACTGATACTTGACGAGGTTAAGAAACCATTCGCCACCACCATTAAGGTCGAATACACCTTGAAGTCAATTTTGGTCGCAGGGCCACGTAAACCAATGTGATGGGTCTTTAAAGTGGCACTAATTGCAGCAAAGACCACCATCAATACCAATAAAATGGCACGGTTTTCAGTACCAAATTTAAAAATACCAAAAAAAGAGGTTTCAATGGTTCGATAAATTTTCAAGCTTGGATGGGCTTGAATATGCTGAATCGCCTGATCATGAAATTGAAATTTTTCTTCACAAATTTGTTTGGCTGCCAAAATTGAAGCACGGACATCTGACTCAGAGGCAGTACCAAAAATATCGGCAAACTCATCAGCAGCATTGGCTTGCATTTGGGCATGTACTTGTGCATCGATATCGGGGTTGCGTTCGCAGTCAGGTGCAGTGGGTTCGGCACGCAAAAATGAATACTGCATACCCGTTGCAGGGTCACCGTATAGGCGTTCACCCATGCGCAACAACTGACCATGTACCATTTCACCTGTACCAATAATAAGTGTCAGTAGCAACAAGATCAAAATAACGAATGTAGAAATCCATTCTGTCCATATATGTCTGAGCAAAGCCAAGCCAGACCTGCGTTGTCCGTTATTGTGCATATATTTTCCTGTTTTTATTCTATGCAGAAACCGAGACACTCGAATTTCTGTCTGTCCTTATTCAACGGAATATCCATCTTCCATTGAGCATTTTTGTATTCAGTTTAAATGTGAATGAACGTCGTTATTTTTAAAATGACAATATAGATTTTCTTTTAAGTAAAAATGGTCAATTGTGAGATTTCTTGTGAGTCCTTTTCGATGTAAATTTAATGCGAATCAATGCAATAGGCCCAAACAATATAAGCCAGTGCAAAAATTACTCCCCAAATCACGCCCAATAAATGTGCCTCAACTAATACAGGACTTCCGATTAATTCTGCTGTACCCAAACTGCCCAAAGTATTTTCCCAGATCAATTTAGATAAAATAAGCAGCAAGACCAATGCGGCAAAACTACGTTCTTTTTTATAGAGCAAATGCACACACGCCACCGCCACATAAGCACCATGCAATACCCCAGAAAGCCCTGCATAGGCATCAACATCGGTAAGCAAGTAAAAGAAACTCAGACTAATCGCTGGGGGTAGTAGCAGCAAAAGCGCCACAAAGTGCCATACTTTGGCATGCGGAAAAATAAAAGGTAAACAGGCAAAGGCGATCATATTGAGTAAATAATGAATCCAGCCCACATGCACCCAATGCCCTGTCCATAAGCGCCAAAATTCATCCAATAAATGTGTAGACCAATAAATAAAATGCTCTGCAAAAATCTGCAAACATGCCGAAACCGACATACATGCCGCAATAAACACAATTTTTCGACTGAGAAATTGAGATGAATATTGCATAGGCGCTTGCATCCTCCAAATTATTCTTGTTATGTGCTTCGGCAAACGGATTGCCCAATCCTAAAACTTCTTGTCTATATTGAATTGGGCAATCTTGATATTTTTACAATTGAGCTGCCGTATCCTCATTAAATAAATCATCTAATTCAGATGAATCATCTTGCTCATCCCAGAAACGTTGCTGATCACCCGTACGCACACCTGTATGTTCAGTCCAGTAACGGTCTGAAATTCCTTGTACCATGCTTCCCGCCATGGCATCAATCAATTTAAATTGTGGATTTACAGGTTTTTCGTCACTGCGTGCATTAGAAAAGGCTTTGAGTGCATCGCGGATTTTGGCATCTTCACCACTGGCTTGGGCAGCAACCGCATATAAAGCGTGTGATAAACGCACCCCTTTATTTTCACCAATTTGCATCGACTGCTTTAAGGTTTGATACGGATCAGGTTTGCCATCTCCCGCACCTGGAAGCAAAGTCCAAATTACGGCACGTGTAGCCTCTGGTGCGCCCCAGAATTTTTCATTGTTTAAACAGGTCATACCACGCTCAACAATCGCGGCAATATCTTTAGGCACATGCACTGCCCCGCCTGAATTAATATCATTGGTCATGGCTTGCAAGCCACTCAACATCCCCAACATATACACAGTTTGATCAATATCACTGTTCATTTTTGGACAACCTTCGCCCAAAGGTTTCCGATATTTCTTTTCCCAACGATGCTGAAACAATTGATAGCCTGTGTATTGGCGCTGTGCCGCCAAAGCCGCCCAACGTTTTTGCTGAATCCGCGCATCTTGCGCTTCGCCCACTTGCCCTGCTTTTGCTGCACGTAAATAACGCAATTCAGCATCCAAAGCTTTTTCTTCGGCACAAATACCCGCAGCCGAATACATTAGTACCGCAACACGGGTTGGGTCTGCGCCCATATCTTTAGTCGCCATAATGGCAGGGGTTAAGGAATTACCAGAATTACACACCATTTCAGCATCTTCCATCGCTAAAATTGGCGGCACAATATGTTTTTCAGTAAATCCAAGTGCGACATTGGCACCTGTTTTGATCACTTGTGAACAACCTGATAATAATAAACTTGTGATTGCAAATACGGCCACACCCTGGCCTATTTTTTGGACTTGCGACATTTTCCTGTCCTCTATAATTGTGTTTATGTCCATTGCAACAAACATAGCAGAAGCAATATCTGAATAAAAGCGTCTACTTGCTGCTTCAGATGGATAACTTTGCCATGTTTTAAAGTGACTAAAATTGACTGAAATCTGTCATCCGACAAAATTTAGGCAAAAAAAAGTAGCATTGCGACGGTTCAGCACATGCTACTTATTAACTGATGCCCAATTCGGGCTTATCTTAAAAAATCTTTCGACTAAATTTAAATCTGCACATTTCAGGAATCTGATTTGTATTGATCTACACTTGTCTGGAATGAATATAACTAAAAATAGGGATATGTGTAATCTTTTATGCCAATATAAAATGACTGATCAGGACACGAAAAATAGATGATAATTTTATCTTTATGATACTTATAGTTTTTTATTATTATAAAAATATACAGCTGTCTGTAAATTAGAGCATTTTCGCCAATACTTTTAGAGCCTTCCATTCCGCCTTGGAAACCTGATCACACCAAATCACCAGAGGTTTAAAGGCTTGCTGAAATTCCATGACGATATAAATTTGATGATCTATCACTTGACGCAGTTGCACACGCTGAATTTCAATTTGGCGAGCTGTGCTTTTAATCTGTTGTGATACTACACGAGGCGCGAGATAGGAAATTGACCATTCACGGTCATCTAATTGATCTAAACCAACAATTCGGTTTGCACGAACAAATTTAAAATATGTCCAGCCCATAATGACAATACATACAACGCTAAGCCATGGCTTTAACACTTGTAGTAAAAGCCAAACGATGAGTAGAGCGATCATCAGCTGAAACACTATTGCGATGACACTAGGTTTCAGCTGAAACTGCTGCTTAGCCATGCACATAATGCTTTAGTTTACGGATAAAATCTTTCAACTCAGGACGTGGTGGCTCAGACACTTCCATAAACCAATCCAATAAATCTGGGTCTTCCTGCTCAACCAAATCGGCAAACATTTGTTTTTCTTCCGCACTGGCAGTCAAATAATGATTTTTCACATACGGGTCAAAATAGACATCAATTTCCTTTAAACCACGACGGGCACGGTAAATCACTTTGCGTTCTTCTAAGCTGATGTCATCACTCATGCGGTTTCCCCATTAAAATTAAACTCAGGCTAGTTTAACCGACCCCTTTTAAAGTTTCGATGACTTTTATGCAGCATTGACCAAAAGCATCATATTTCATTTGTAATTGAAACTTTTTGCACCTTGTTCACCCCTATTAATTCTTCTAAGGTGAATTCAAAATAACATCAGGAAGATAAAACCATGCAATCTGCCGCAATTCGCCCCATTGCCAATATGTTACCGCGCACCTTATTCAGCGCTGAACACGATAGTTTTCGTGATTTGGTACGAAAATTCTATTTGCAGGAAGTCATCCCCCATACTGAAAAATTTGAAGCACAGCAGCATGTAGATCGTGAGCTATGGCGTAAAGCAGGTGCTTTGGGTTTGCTGTGTAGCACCATGCCTGAAGAATATGCAGGTTCAGGGGTAGACCGCTTATACAGCATGATTTTGATTGAAGAACAAGCCTATGCAGGTGACAGTGCTACCGGTTTTTCACTGCATTCAGATATTGTCGCCAATTACATTAATAACTTTGGCACAACTGAACAAAAACAACACTGGTTACCCCGCATGGCCACAGGCGAAGTGATAACCGCGATTGCCATGACCGAACCCGGTACAGGTTCAGACTTACAAGCTGTGCGTACCTCTGCGGTATTGGATGGCGATGAATACGTGATTAATGGTTCTAAAATTTTTATTACCAACGGCTATTTGTGCGACATGGCGATTGTGGTATGTAAAACAGCGAACACAGACAAAGGTTCAGCCAATCTGTCTTTAATATTGGTAGAAGTAGACCGTGCGGGATTTAGCAAAGGCAAACCACTGAATAAAATTGGTATGAAAGGTCAGGACACTTGCGAATTATTTTTTGATAATGTCCGCGTGCCTCGCAGCAATTTATTGGGTGCAGAAGGCATGGGCTTTATCATGCTGATGAAAGAACTGGCTTGGGAACGCTTAATTGTCGCGATTATTTGCCAAGCAGGTGCAGAAGCTGCTTTTGCACATACACTGCAATATACTCAGCAACGTCAAGCCTTTGGCAAAAGTATTCATAGCTTTCAAAATACGCGCTTTAAACTGGCAGAATTACGCACCGAAATTGATTTCTGTCGTGCTTTTTTAGATCAATGTATGCAGTTACAACTTCAAGATCAGCTCAGTGTTGAAGCTGCAGCGGCCGCCAAATATAAAATTTCAGAGATGTACTCCAAAGTGGTGGATGAATGTCTACAACTGCATGGTGGTTATGGCTATATGCTTGAGTATCCAATTGCACGTGCTTACTTAGACAATCGGGCCAATCGTATTTATGCAGGCACCAATGAAATTATGAAAGAGCTGATTTCACGTTCTTTATAAAATTTCCACCTCAACATAAAAATGGCGCAAGCAATTTTAAATTTCTTGTGCCATATTATTTTTGCACCCAACGATTTAAGACACTAATTTAGGTTTACGCTGCTGTGCAGGCACAGCTTGTTTGAATTTTAAAATACCATCTTCAAAACTTGCTTGTTTTAAAGTTTTGCGATCTTCTAAGTAATTGTTGGTCACTCGCCATGGCGCATGTTTGCCTTGCTTTGGCATCACATCAGCAGCACGCGCGATATAGCCCGAACTCAAACTGCCCATCACCGTATCTTCCAATAACTCTGTTTGGTCACCTTGAGGAATTACCTCGTCATAACCTTGTCGATCCATATAATTGAGCAAACGACAAATATAATCCGCAGCCACATCAACTTTAAGCGTCCAAGAGGCATTAATATAGCCAATAATCATCGCTATATTCGGTACATCGCTGATCATCACACCTTGATATAGCATGTGCTTCGAGGTGTCTAAAGGCACACCATCAATTGTGGCTTGAATACCGCCTAGAATCTGAATATTCAAACCTGTCGCAGACACAATAATATCGGCATCCAAATGTTTACCCGATTTTAATTGCACACCTGTTTCAGTAAAACTTGCAATTTGATTGGTTTCAATCGAGGCATGCCCTTCGCGTAAAATCTTAAATAAATCACCATCAGGCACAACACATAAACGCTGATCCCACGGATTATAATGTGGCGTGAAATGCTTCATATCTACCTTGCCCTTGAGCTGCATTTGGATAGATTTCAGCAACAAAGTCCGCAGTAATTTCGGCTGTTTTTGTGCTAAAGCATAAATGGCGCGTTGCATGCCAATATTACGTGCGCGCGTGATTTTGTAAGCAACATCTTCAGGCAAAACTTTACGCATTTGCTGATAAACAAAATCCATTGCAGGCACTGAAGCAATATAAGTCGGCGAGCGTTGTAGCATGGTGACATGCGCTGCACCACCTTTTGACATAGCAGGTACTAAGGTAATGGCGGTTGCACCACTACCAATAATTAAGACCTTTTTACCACGATAATCTAAATTCTCAGGCCAATGCTGTGGGTGAATAAATGTACCTTTAAACGCATGTTGATTCGGAAAGTCAGGCTGAAAACCTTGATCGTAATTGTAATAGCCTGTGCAACCTAAAACAAAATTAGCCACCCAAGTTTCAATCTGTTGCACTGCATTTTCTATACGTAACGTCCACTTACGTGTTTGAGAGTCATAATTGGCAGATAACACACGATGCTGAAAATGAATTTTTGAGTGTAAGGCTTTTTCTTGAATGACTTCTTCTAGATAGTCTTTGATAGATGCGCCATCGGCAAGTACATTGGTTTTTTTCCAAGGCTTAAAATTATAACCAAAAGTCGACATATCCGAATCTGAACGAATGCCCGGATATTGGAATAAATCCCAAGTGCCACCAAAACTTTGACGACGCTCAATAATTTCAAAAGAACGCTGTGGGCAGTTTTGACTTAAATGTGCTGCTACACCAATGCCCGAAATCCCTGCCCCAATAATTAATATATCAACCTGCTTATCCATGTTTTATTGTCCAGCTTGAATGATGTTTTTTATTAAAGCACAAATTTGACAATACACAATGTCAAGTTTGGCAAAAGTTGCTAAAATTTATATCAATTCGGGACAATTACATCATTTTTTGAGATTCAACTTATTTTTTACATAAAAAAAAGACCGGTAAAACCGGTCTTTTCTGAACAACGTGCGTTATTCTTGGCGAAATTATTTAACTTCGCGATCTACAAGCTCAACGTAAGCCATCGGTGCAGCATCACCCGCACGGAAGCCCGCTTTAAGAACACGTAGATAACCGCCGTTACGCTCTTTGTAACGAGGGCCAAGAACGGTAAATAATTTACCAACAGTTGCTGCTGAACGAGTACGAGCAAACGCTAAACGACGGTTTGCTACTGTATCGTTTTTAGCTAAAGTGATTAAAGGCTCAGCAACACGACGTAATTCTTTTGCTTTAGGAACAGTTGTTTTGATTAACTCGTGTTCGAACAAAGAATTAGCCAAGTTTTGGAACATCGCTTTGCGATGGCTGCTTGTACGGCCTAATTTCACACCACTATTACGATGACGCATGGTGATAGTCCTACTTAATTAACGGCTACGATAGGCGAAACGATCGTCCATACGGAGACTAGCCGGTGGCCAGTTCTCTAAACGCATGCCGAGCTGTAAGCCTTTAGAAGCCAGAACATCTTTGATCTCTGTAAGCGATTTTTTACCCAAGTTAGGCGTTTTAAGTAGCTCAACTTCAGTACGCTGTACAAGATCACCAATGTAGTAAATATTTTCTGCTTTCAAACAGTTAGCAGAACGAACAGTAAGCTCTAGATCATCTACTGGACGAAGCAAGATTGGGTCAACTTCTTCACGAGGCTCTTGAGCAACAGGAGCTTGATCTTTCTGAAGATCAACAAAAATTGCAATTTGTTGTTGCAAGATTGTTGCCGCTTTGCGGATCGCTTCTTCTGGATCAACTGTACCATTGGTTTCAAGATCAATGATCAACTTGTCAAGGTCAGTACGTTGTTCTACACGCGCATTTTCTACGATGTAAGACACACGTTTGATTGGGCTATAAGAAGCATCTAACTGCAAACGACCTACAGGGCGAGTTTCGCCTTCTGGGAAACGTGAGTCAGATGTTTCATAACCACGACCTTGAGCAACTTTCAGGCGCATTTTTAAATTGCCTGTAGCACTTAAAGTGCCAATCAAGTGTTCAGGGTTAACCACTTCAACATTATGCGGTAAACGAAGGTCTGCAGCTGTTACATCGCCTGGACCTTGTTTTTCCAATGTCAAATAAGCTTCATTTTGATCGAACAGCTTAATAGACAATCCTTTCAGGTTCAGCAAGAGCTCGACGATGTCCTGCTGCAAGCCTTCCAAAGTACTGTACTCGTGCTCGACACCTTCAATTTCAACTTCTACCACAGCTGCGCCAGGTAAAGAAGAAAGAAGGATGCGACGTAAAGCATTACCAAGAGTGTGACCAAAGCCACGCTCTAATGGTTCTAGAATAACTTTTGCCGAGGTCCCGCTTGCCGCTTCGACCTTGATCGCTTGCGGAGTAAGAAACTCATTTGCAGTACGCGTCATTATTGCTACCTCAAGGATTATTTAGAATACAATTCTACAATCAAGCTTTCGTTGATTTCAGCAGGTAAATCAGAACGATCTGGTGCAGCTTTAAACGTACCTTCAAATTTAGAATGGTCAACTTCCATCCATGAAGGAATACCACGTTGAGCAGCCAATTCAATTGCGTTTTTAATACGTAATTGTTGTTTTGCACCTTCGTGAACTGCAATTACATCACCAGCTTTAACTTGAATAGACGCAATGTTAACACGACGACCATTTAAAGTAATGCTACGGTGAGATACAAGCTGACGAGCTTCTGCACGTGTAGAACCAAAACCCATGCGATAAACAACGTTATCAAGACGGCTTTCGAGCAATTTCAACAAGTTTTCACCTGTTGCGCCTTTCACACGAGCAGCTTCTTTATAGTAGTTACTAAATTGACGCTCTAAAACACCGTACATACGACGTACTTTTTGTTTTTCACGTAATTGTAGTGAGTACTCAGATTGCTTACCACCACGAGCCCCACCATGTTGGCCAGGAGCTTTAGCGTGTTTTTTAGTTTTGACGTCAAATGGTTTAACGCCGGATTTTAGTTGCAGGTCTGTCCCTTCGCGGCGAGAGAGTTTGCATTTTGGACCAATATAACGAGCCATGAATGTTTCTCCTTACACGCGACGTTTTTTAGGTGGACGGCAACCGTTGTGAGGGATTGGAGTCACATCGGTAATGCTGTTAATTTTATAACCCACTGCACCTAATGCACGAACCGCAGACTCACGACCTGGACCAGGACCTTTAACAAGGACGTCCAAGTTTTTCAAACCGTAATCTAAAGCAGCTTTACCAGCAACTTCAGCAGCTACCTGAGCAGCGAACGGAGTTGATTTACGTGATCCACGGAAGCCTTGTCCACCTGAGGTAGCCCAAGCCAGTGCATTACCTTGACGATCGGTAATGGTCACAATGGTGTTATTAAAAGAAGCGTGAATGTGTGCAACACCTTCAGAGACGGTACGAGTGACCTTCTTGCGTGTGCGAGTATCTTTAGCCATCTTTTAGCTTCCAGAAATCTTATTTCTTAATCGGTTTGCGCGGACCTTTACGGGTACGTGCGTTAGTTTTGGTGCGTTGACCACGGACAGGCAAGCTGCGACGATGACGAAGACCGCGGTAGCAGCCTAAATCCATTAAACGTTTAATGTTCATGGAAATTTCGCGACGTAAGTCACCTTCGGTCGGAACCTTAGCAACTTCTGCACGAATCGCATCAAGCTGAGCGTCATCTAATTCACGGATCTTTGTTGTTGGTGCGATACCAGCAGCAGCTAAGATAGTCTTAGCAGTGTGGCGACCAATACCAAAGATATAAGTGAGAGAGATAACAGCGTGCTTGTTATCCGGAATGTTTACACCGGCAATACGAGCCATTCAATTTTCTCCAAAAAGGCAGTTAAGATAATCAACCGCCCCACAAAAATCTTGAGGGGCGGATAATAACCTAATTAGCCTACTGAAATCAACAGGTCTTAATCAAATTAACCTTGACGCTGCTTATGACGAGGTTCTGCGCTGCAAATTACGCGAATAACCCCATTACGACGGATAACTTTGCAGCTACCACAAATTTTCTTTACAGAAGCTTGTACTTTCATGATGAAACCTCTAAGTGCGCTTATCCCTTAGGATGAGCAGTCGTTTTTCTCATTAACGTTTGATTATCGTACTGGTGCGAGGTGAGATGTGCTTGAAGCTGAGCCATAAAGTCCATCACAACCACTACAACGATTAATAATGATGTACCACCTAAGCTAAATGGAATTCCAAATGAGCTTTGTAGAATCATCGGCATTAAGCAGACTACAGTGATGTAAATCGCGCCAATAAAGGTCAAACGACTGAGAATATGATCTAAGTAACGAGCAGTTTGCTCACCTGGGCGAATACCAGGCACATAAGCTCCGCTGCGTTTCAAGTTTTCCGAAACTTCTTTAGGGCTGAAAACCAGCGCAGTGTAGAAGTAACAGAAAAAGATAATTAACGCACCAAAGAGCACCAAATACAACGGTTGTCCAGGCGACAATACCAATGCCAAGTCTTGTAGACTACGCTTGATTAATCCAGCATTAGGATCCGCACTGCCGACCCATTGACCTAAGCTCGCTGGGAACAAAAGCAATGAACTGGCAAAAATTGCTGGAATCACACCTGCCATATTAATTTTTAATGGCAAATGCGTTTGCTGAGCAGTAAATACACGACGACCTTGTTGTTTTTGAGCATAGTTTACTGGAATACGACGCTGCGCCTTCTCAATAAACACAATTGCTGCAAGTACACCCAAAGACAATAAACCAAAAATTGCCAAACCAATCAGGCTTGACTGGCCACTATCAATAGATGTGAAGGATTGCATAATTAAATTAGGCAAGCCTGCAACAATACCTGCGAAAATGATCATGGAAATACCATTGCCCACTCCGCGTTCGGTAATTTGTTCACCCAACCACATTAAGAACATTGTGCCTGCAACCAAAGAGGTAACAGCTGGAACGTAAAAAGCCAGACCTGACGTTAAGGTAATACCTTGACCAATCAGACCTGCACACATCCCAATCGCTTGCACAAGTGCAAGAAACAATGTGCCTTGGCGCGTATATTGATTAATTTTGCGTTTGCCTTGCTCGCCTTCTTTTTTCAAAGCTTCAAGCGAAGGAACCACGGTAGACATCAACTGTACGATAATCGAAGCAGAAATGTATGGCATGATCCCTAAAGCAAGAATCGACATCCGCTCTAATGCACCACCCGAAAACATGTTAAACAAACCAAGGATTGTACCTTGGTTTGCATTAAACAATTGTTCAAGTGCGGCATTATTAATGCCTGGTACTGGAATATGCGCTCCTAGTCGAAATACCAACAACGCACCAATGAGAAACATCATTCGGCGTATAATTTCACGGTATTTCACGTGAAATGGTTGGCCTTTCATCATGTGAACATGACCTGAAGAACTAGGAGACATAGACACTGGGGATTACTCCTCGACTTTACCGCCAGCCGCTTCAACAGCAGCTTTAGCGCCTTTAGTCACAGCAACACCTTGAATAGTGAATGCGCGAGTAATTTCACCAGAAAGTACGATACGAGCACGAGCCATATCTTTACGTACAACGTTCGCTGCTTTTAAAGTTTCAAGGCTAACGATGTCGCCTTCCACTTTAGCAAGCTCAGATAAACGTACTTCAGCAGTTTTCAAAGCGATTTGGCTAGTGAAACCGAATTTAGGTAAACGACGATATAACGCAGTTTGACCACCTTCGAATCCAGGACGTGTACCACCGCTCTTACGTGAGTTTTGACCTTTGATACCACGACCACCAGTCTTACCAACGCCAGAACCGATACCACGGCCTAGACGACGGGCTTCACGCTTAGCACCTTCTGCAGGTGCAAGTTCATTTAAACGCAGAGTCATGGCTTATTCCTCTACACTAACCATATAGTAGACTTGGTTGATCATACCACGGTTAGAAGGCGTATCTTGCACTTCTACAGTATGACCAATACGACGCAGACCTAAACCTTTAAGGCTAAGCTTGTGATTTTTCAAGCGGTGCGATGCAGATTTAGTCTGGGTAACTTTAATCGTTTTCATGATTGATTACCCTTGAATTTGTTCTACTGAAAGACCACGTTTCGCAGCAACCTTTTCAGGAGTTGTCATGTCACGCAAACCGTTAAAAGTTGCGTTCACTACGTTTGCAGCGTTAGTAGAACCACGGCATTTAGTCAATACGTTACGTACACCTGCAGCTTCTAAAACTGCACGCATAGAACCACCAGCAATTACACCAGTACCTTCAGATGCTGGTTGCATGTAAACACGGCTTGCACCATGACGCGCATGAATCGGGTGTTGTAAAGTACCATCTGCCAATTCGATAGTGATCATGTTACGACGTGCAGCTTCAAGTGCTTTAGAAATAGCAGCTGGAACTTCACGTGCTTTACCACGACCAAAACCTACGCGACCATTACCATCACCCACAACAGTTAATGCTGTGAAAGAGAAGATACGACCACCTTTAACAACTTTGGCTACGCGATCAACGGCAACCAGCTTTTCAACAAGACCTTCGTTTTGTTCAACTTTAGCCATGATTAGAACTCCAAGCCGTTTTCACGAGCAGCATCAGCCAAGGCTTTGATACGACCATGATATTTAAAACCAGAACGGTCAAACGCAACTTTAGTTACGCCAGCTGCTTTCGCGCGTTCTGCGATTAAAGCACCTACTTTTTGAGCTGCTTCAACGTTACCAGTTGTACCAGCACGTAAAGTAGCATCTAAAGTTGAAGCTTGCGCTAAAACTTTGCCACCATCTGCTGAAATAACTTGAGCATAGATGTGACGCGGCGTGCGGTTTACACACAAACGAGTCGCACCCAATGCACGGATGTGCAAGCGTGTGCTTTTCGCACGACGCAAACGGGATTGTTTCTTTTCGTTCATAAGAACCTCGCGCCTTATTTCTTCTTAGCTTCTTTACGAAGAACAACTTCATCCGAATAACGAACACCTTTACCTTTATATGGCTCTGGTGGACGGTATCCACGGATATCCGCAGCAACTTGACCTAAAGCTGCTTTGTCAGCAGATTTAAGGATAATTTCAGTTGCAGTTGGAGTTTCTGCAGTTACACCTTCAGGAAGGGTGTAATCGATTGGGTGTGAAAAACCAAGGTTAAGGTTAACAACGTTACCTTTTACCGCAGCTTTATAACCAACACCAATCAATTGTAACTTACGTTCGAAGCCTTCGCTCACACCTTTTACAAGATTGTTAAGCACAGCGCGAGCAGTACCAGCTTGCATCCAAGCGTCTTTCGACTCAGCTTTAGGAGCAATAGCTAAAATACCGTCTTCCTGTTTTAGCTCGACCAGCGCATGCAGGTTGAAAGACAATGTACCTTTGCTGCCTTTCACTTCGACCTGCCGGCCGTTCTGAGTAACTGTAACACCGTTAGGTACAGTTACTGGGGCTTTAGCCACACGAGACATGAGGAATCACCTATTATTAAGAAACAAAAGCAATAACTTCACCACCGATACCTGCAGCACGTGCAGCGCGATCAGTCATGATGCCTTTGCTTGTAGAAACGATTGCAATACCTAAACCTTGCTTAACGCTTGGAAGTGCATCTTTACCGCGATACTGACGTAGACCTGGACGGCTTACGCGTTTCACAGTTTCGATAACTGGTTTGCCTTCATAGTATTTTAAAGTAATCGTTAATGTAGGTTTGCCTTCGTTGTCAGCCACTTCTACATTTGCGATATAACCTTCTTGTTGAAGTACGTTTGCAATAGCAACCTTCAACTTAGAATTAGGCATAGAAACAGTTTGTTTCTTTGCCATTTGGGCGTTACGAACACGCGTTAGCATGTCGGCAACGGTATCTTGCATACTCATTTATAGTGCTCCTTACCAGCTTGCCTTAACAACGCCCGGTACATCACCTTGCATTACTGTGTCACGTAATTTGTTACGGCTTAAACCGAACTTACGGAAGTAACCATGAGGACGACCAGTTAAACCACAACGGTTACGAAGACGTACTGGAGACGCATTACGTGGTAATGCTTGTAACTTCATCATCGCTTCGAAACGCTCTTCGTCGCTTGCATTTACGTTTGCAATCGTTGCTTTTAATTCAGCACGTTTTGCAGCGTATTTCGCAACAGTAGCTTCGCGTTTCAATTCGCGATTAATCATACCTTTCTTAGCCATATCGACCTCTTATTTGAACGGGAAGCCGAATGCACGCATAAGCGCACGGCCTTCGTCATCGGTGCGAGCAGTCGTAGTGATGGTGATGTCCATACCACGAATTTGATCAATCTTATCGAAATCGATTTCAGGGAACATGATTTGTTCCTTGAGACCCATAGAGTAGTTACCACGACCATCGAATGATTTCGAAGAGAAACCACGGAAGTCACGGATACGAGGGATCGCGATAGAGATCAAACGGTCTAAGAATTCGTACATACGTTCGCCGCGTAAAGTAACTTTACAACCAATCGGCCAACCATCACGGATTTTAAAACCAGCGATTGATTTACGAGCTAATGTTAAAACTGGTTTTTGACCAGCAATAGCTTGCATATCAGAAAGAGCGCCATCTAACAATTTCTTGTCAGCAGCTGCAGCACCAACACCCATGTTGATGGTAATTTTAGTGATGCGAGGGATCTCCATCACATTCTTAACGCCCAATTGTTCTTGTAATTGAGCCTTAAGTTCGTCGTTGTAACGTGTTTTAAGTCTGGCCATTGCCTATTTCAACCTATTACTTCGCCACCGCCACTGATTCACCATTCGATTTATAAACGCGAGTTTTCACGCCATCAATCGTTTGGTAACCAACACGGTCAGCCTTTTGGGTTGTAGCATTAAAAATTGCCACGTTTGAGATATGAAGCGAAGCTTCCTGCGTTACGATACCGCCTTCAGCGCCCGTAGCACGGTTTGGCTTCTGGTGCTTCTTAACCAAGTTAAGACCTTCGACCTTAACACGGTCATTAGAAACTGACAGAACAGTACCCTGTTTGCCTTTTTCTTTACCTGCGATCACAATTACTTGATCGCCTTTTTTAATCTTAGCCATGATTGCCTCTTATAGAACTTCAGGAGCCAATGAAATGATTTTCATGAACTGTTCAGTACGAAGTTCACGAGTCACTGGTCCGAAAATACGAGTTGCAATCGGTGCTTTGTTGTTATTCAAAATAACAGCAGCGTTATCATCAAAACGGATCACAGAACCGTCTGGACGACGAATACCGAACTTTGTACGTACAACAACAGCATTCATCACGTCACCTTTTTTAACACGTGCGCGTGGAATAGCTTCTTTTACAGTAACTTTAATAATGTCGCCAACAGAAGCATAACGACGATGTGAACCACCTAGTACTTTAATACATTGTACGCGGCGAGCACCACTGTTGTCAGCTACGTCAAGCATCGTTTCGGTTTGAATCATTGCCCTACTCCAAAACCGAGCATCACCGGTCACAATTTCGAAAGGCTCAAAGAGTACTCGAAATTGACCGATGATGCAACAAGAACGTTAATTACTCAGCAGCAGCTTCAACAACTTCAACTAAAGTCCATGACTTAGTTTTAGACATTGGGCGGCTTTCTTTGATGGTTACAACATCACCAATCTTGGCTGTATTGTTCTCATCATGAGCGTGTAATTTGGTTGAACGGCGAATCAATTTGCCATACAACGGGTGTTGAACTTGGCGTTCAATAAGGACAACAATAGATTTTTCCATTTTGTCGCTTACAACTTTGCCAGTTAACGTGCGGACTGTATTTTGACTCATTGCCCGTTCCCCTGTTTTTCGGTAAGGAGGGTCTTGATGCGTGCAATAGTTTTACGAGTAAGCGCAACTTCATGCGATTTACCCAATTGACCAGTTGCTTTCGCCATACGAAGACGGAATTGGTTAAGCTGTTGCTCATCAAGCAAAGCTGTCAACTCTTCTACCGACTTTTCACGTAGATCTTTAGTTTTCATTACATTACCGTCCGAGTCACGATAGTGGTTTTAAACGGAAGTTTAGCAGCAGCAAGCGTAAATGCTTCACGTGCCAATTCTTCGTTCACACCATCAATTTCGTACAAGACTTTACCTGGTTTGATTTGACAAACCCAATATTCCACAGAACCTTTACCTTTACCCATACGCACTTCAAGAGGCTTAGAAGTAATTGGTTTGTCTGGGAATACACGGATAAAGATCTTACCACCACGCTTAATACGACGGCTGATTGTACGACGTGCCGCTTCAATTTGACGCGCAGTCATTTGACCACGTTCAACTGATTTAAGAGCGATAGTACCGAAAGATACTGAGCTACCACGGTGCGCTAAGCCAGTGTTACGGCCTTTTTGCACCTTACGGAATTTAGTACGTTTAGGTTGCAACATGGATTATTCTCCTTTTTCAGCAGAACGATCATTGCGACGACCACGACGCTCTTGACCTTCACCACGACCGCGACCGCGTTTAGCTGGACGTTCTTCAGCAGGTGCTGGGTTCATGACTTGTTTCATGCCACCCAAGATTTCACCACGGAATACCCAAACTTTAACGCCAATCGTACCGTAAGTAGTTTCAGCACGCATAGTTGCATAGTCGATGTCCGCACGAAGTGTATGCAAAGGTACACGACCTTCACGATACCATTCAGTACGTGCAATCTCTGCACCACCTAAACGACCAGAAACTTCAACTTTGATACCTTTAGCACCAGCACGCATAGAGTTCTGTACCGCACGCTTCATAGCACGACGGAACATTACACGCTTTTCTAATTGAGAAGCGATTGCTTCAGCAACTAAACGAGCATCTAAGTCTGGACGGTCAATTTCGTTGATGCTTACTTGCGCAGGAACACCCATAATAGATGTTAATTCGCGTTGTAATTTCTCAATGTCTTCGCCTTTTTTACCGATTACGATACCAGGACGCGCAGTGCTAATTGTTACTTTAGCAGCACCCGTTGGACGTTCGATAAGAATATTGCTTACCATTGCGTTCTTAAGTTTTTTAGTTAAAAACTCACGAACTTGAAGATCTTTAAGCAAGTATTCAGCGTATTGTTTCGGATTCGCATACCAGTTAGCGTTATGACGTTTCACAACACCTAGGCGGATACCGATTGGATGAACCTTCTGACCCATATCAAACCCCTACCTTAACGGTGATGTGACAAGTACGCTTAGTAATACGATCTGCACGGCCTTTCGCACGTGGCATAATACGTTTAAGGCTCATGCCTTCATCAACGTAAATCGTAGATACTTTAAGGTCGTCTACATCTAAACTGTTATTGTGTTCAGCATTTGCAATTGCAGATTCCAATGCTTTCTTAACTAAAACAGCAGCTTTTTTGTTGCTGAAGTTTAAAATGTTAAGTGCATGCGCAACAGATTTGCCGCGGATAAGATCTGCAACCAAACGTGCTTTTTGTGCCGAGATAGCGGCACCGCGTAATTTAGCAGTTACTTCCATCATAGCACCTATTAACGTTTAGACTTCTTGTCAACACCGTGACCACGATAGGTACGAGTTGGCGCGAATTCACCGAGTTTATGACCAACCATATGTTCAGAGATAATCACTGGAACATGGTTACGACCATTGTGAACAGAAATTGTTAAACCAACAAAATCTGGGAGGATCATCGAACGACGCGACCAAGTTTTGATCGGCTTACGGTTATTAGCCGCGATTGCCGCTTCAACCTTAGCGAACAAGTGCGCATCGACGAATGGGCCTTTTTTCAGAGAACGAGGCATTGTCAGATTCCTTTACTTGTTACTTAACGCGACGGTCGCGAATAATCATCTTAGTCGTACGCTTGTTGGTACGTGTCTTGTACCCTTTAGCTTTTTGACCCCATGGGCTTACAGGTTGGATACCTTTAGTACGCCCTTCACCACCACCGTGCGGGTGATCAACCGGGTTCATTGCCATACCACGAACGGTAGGACGAACACCACGCCAGCGCGAAGCACCTGCTTTACCAAGTGAACGAAGGTTGCTTTCTGAGTTAGATACTTCACCTAACACAGCGCGACACTCAACGTGCACTTTACGCATTTCGCCTGAACGTAGACGAACGATAGCGTATGAACCGTCACGACCCAACAATTGAACCGAAGTACCAGCAGAACGCGCTAATTGAGCACCTTTACCGATTTTAAGTTCGATGTTGTGAAGAGTAGCACCGATTGGCATGTTACGAAGTGGCAAGCAGTTACCTGGGCGGATTGGAGCATCGTTACCAGATTGAACTTGATCACCAGCACGTAAACCTTTAGGCGCAATAATATAACGACGTTCACCGTCAGCATACTTCAACAATGCGATGTGTGCAGTACGGTTTGGATCGTATTCAATACGCTCTACAACAGCAGGAATGCCATCTTTGTTACGTTTGAAGTCTACGATACGGTAGTGTTGCTTATGACCACCACCAACGTGACGTGTAGTAATGTGACCGTTGTTGTTACGACCACCAGTACGTTTTTTAGCTTCCACCAACGGCGCATAAGGCGCACCTTTGTGAAGATGGTCGTGAACGACTTTCTCTACAAAGCGACGTCCTGGAGACGTTGGCTTACATTTTTGAATCGGCATAAATTTCGTCCTTATTCCGCTGCGCTTTCAGCGGTATCGCCCAAGTCAGCCATTTCAACATCTTGGCCAGCTTTCAGGGTGACGTATGCTTTTTTAACATCAGAACGGCGTCCTAATGTACGACCAAAGCGCTTAGTCTTACCTTTAGTGATAGTCGTGTTAACTTTAACAACTTCCACACCAAATAATTGCTCAACTGCTTTTTTGATTTCAAGTTTGTTTGCATTTAATGCAACTTTGAATACTTGAACACCAGCAGTTTCGCCTAAAACTTGTGCTTTTTCTGAAAATACAGGTCCTTGTAGGACTTGATATAAACGTTCGTTGTTCATCCGAGTTCTACCTCAATTTTCTTAGCAGCAGCAACAGACATTACAACTTTGTCGAACGCGATCAAGCTAACAGGATCGATTGCAGTAGCATCAACCACATCAACGTGTGGAAGGTTACGCGCTGCAAGATATAGATTCTCATCTACAGCTTCAGTTACGATCAATGCGCGAGTTGCATTCAAGTCGTTAAGTTTTGCAAGCAACTCTTTAGTTTTAGGAGCTTCAACAGCAAACTCTTCAACCAATACAAGACGATCTTGGCGAACAAGTTCAGCTAAGATACATTGCATTGCACCGCGGTACATTTTGCGGTTAACTTTTTGAGACCAATCTTGTGGACGAGCAGCAAAAGTTTTACCACCACCAACCCAGATTGGGCTACGAATAGAACCAGCACGAGCGCGGCCAGTACCTTTTTGACGGAATGGTTTTTTACCACCGCCAGCAACGTCTGCACGTGATTTCTGAGCTTTAGAGCCTTGACGACCACCAGCTAAGTAAGCCGTAACAACTTGGTGTACAAGTGCTTCATTGAATTCACGACCGAACGCAACTTCAGATAACTCAACAGCAGAGCCGGAAACAGTATTTAAATTCACGTTATTTCCCCTCAAGCCTTGATCGTAGGACGTACAGTTACGTCACCACCAGTCGCACCAGGAATCGCACCTTTAACAACAAGAACTGAACGCTCTGTGTCGATAGATACAATTTCAAGACCCTGTACAGTTACGCGTTCAGCACCTAAATGGCCAGCCATTTTTTTGCCTTTGAATACGCGACCAGGAGTCTGGTTTTGACCTGTAGAACCTAGAACACGGTGAGAAACAGAGTTACCGTGAGTAGCGTCTTGAGTACGGAAGTTCCAACGCTTAACACCACCCTGGAAACCCTTACCTTTAGACTGACCAGTTACGTCAACGATCTGACCTACTGTGAACAAATCCACACCGATAGTTCCGCCAACTTCACGACCTTCAAGGTCAGCTTCTGTAGCACGGAATTCTTGAACTAAACGACCAGCAGCAACACCCGCTTTAGCGAAGTGACCTTTCTGAGCGTTAGTTACGCGAGATTCGCGACGTTCACCAGTAGTAACCTGAATTGCTTGATAACCATCTGTTTCAAGCGTTTTGATTTGAGTGATGCGGTTAGGATCAACCTCAATCACTGTAACAGGTACAGAAACACCAGCATCTGTAAAGATACGTGTCATACCGCACTTGCGACCGACTAAACCAATAGCCATGTGCATAAACCTCTAAAAAAGCGGCCTAATTAACTTAGAGTGTTAATTAACCGAAAGCCTTAACCCAATGCAATCTGAACATCAACACCAGCTGCTAGATCTAATTTCATCAACGCATCAACAGTTTTATCTGTAGGTTGAACAATGTCGATCAAACGCTTGTAAGTACGGATTTCATACTGGTCGCGCGCATCTTTGTTTACGTGTGGTGATGTTAAAACGTTGAAGCGTTCGATGCGAGTTGGCATCGGGATTGGACCACAAACTTGTGCGCCAGTACGCTTAGCGGTTTCTACGATTTCTTGAGCAGATTGATCGATCAGACGATGATCAAAAGACTTCAAACGGATACGAATTCTCTGGTTAGACATACCAGTTAACTCCAAGCCAAATATATAAAGAATCACCCTTGACGCATCTCACCCCACTAATTTAAGGCAAGTGTCAAAGGCAGTGAATTATCACTAAGGTCATGATCGATGCCACGACTGTCACGATGTTAACTACTTTCTTCGCAGTTAACCCCCTTGCATAAAGGGTCGCCCATTATAACGATTGTTTAATGCATAAGCAAATCTCTTTTTGGCTTTATTGCTTTATTTTTCACGCTCTGCCGATTTCTCTTTTTAAAATATACGATTAGCACTTTATATATGAGTTAGGCAGCATTCCTATCCATTTATTGAGTGTAAATTTAGACCATCTGCATTTTGACCATTCCAGCCATCCCTGACAGCAGAAACCGTCATCGCCCTGACCTAACTTTCTTTTCTGTGTTTGCGCCACAATCCATGACTTTATTCTCGAAGTTTGCTTTGTGCTAAAACATAATCTATTGCACGATTCATTAATTGGTTGCCTGCCTGAAATTGTGCCGCAGACATCTGTTTTAATTCATGCGCGGGTTGTACATACATGCCCGAAAATGCTGGTTTCATTTCGGCATTGTCTAAAAACAGCTGCAAAGCTTGTGGGGTAATTTCTGGATGGAATTGGAATCCTAGTACATTTTTCCCAATTTGATAGAGTTGATTAGCGCAGGCGGCATTACTGGCAAGTCTTACCGCGCCCTTTGGTAATTCAAAAGTTTCACCATGCCACTGCATCACTGTGATTTGATCAGGTATTTGAAAGCAGGTTTCTGGTGTATTTTCGACTTTATAGACTGGATGCCAACCACGCTCTTGTTCTGGATTACGACTGACCGCTGCACCCAACGCATTGGCAATTAACTGCCCACCCAAACACAAGCCAATAGCAGGCTTGCCTGAAGCCAAATAACGTCGAATCCAGCGCTTTTCAATTTTTAGCCAGGGATAGTTCGCCTCATCATTGACACTCATGGCGCCGCCCATCACAATCAATAAATCGACATCTTCGACCCGTGGCAAAGCTTCAATTTCAATATTTTGTTCGGGTGGCAAAGCAAAAAATTCGGTGGCACTGATGTGTGCCTGCATTTGTTTCAGGTAGCTATAGCAACTCCCAAAACCTTCTTCAGCAATATGTTGAAAATAATGTACACGCAGTTGCTTCGTCATTGTTATATCGCCTAACCTTTTCCATTAACGAATTAACTGCAAAATTAAAGCCAAGATTTCTCTAAAGATTAAAAAAATGATGTTTAATAACAATTGAAAATATTGTTTTACCTAGAGTACACAATGAAAGATTTTGAAATATCTATCCAAACGTTTTTAAGTCAACCTATACGCTATGCACCGCAATATATTCCTACGGTTCAGCCTCCTGTCTATCGTGCCTCTACAATTATTTTTAGAGATACTGACGCATTTACTGAGCGTCATTGGACTGATCGTCATGACTATAGTTATGGTACACATGGCACACCTACAACTTATACTTTGGCAGATCAAATTGCACAGTTAGAGGGCGCAGATTACTGTATACTTGCACCAAGTGGGTTATCAGCAATTAATTTAGTTAATAGTACTTTTTTAGATGCAGGAGATGAAGTTTGGATTCCAGATAATATTTACGGTCCTAATTATGAACATTTAGCATCTTTACAGAGTAAATATGGCATTATTTTAAAGGTCTACTCAGCTATTGATCCAAGTACGATTAAGTTTTCTTCTATCAGTAAATTAATTTGGATTGAGGCAGCAGGTTCTGTGACGCTTGAATTCCCAGACATTGTTTCTATCATAAAGCTCGCACAAACACACCATGTACTCACCGCCTTGGATAATACATGGGGAGCAGGTTTAGCATTCAAACCTTATGCAATTGGTGAAGAACAACTGGCCATAGATATTTCAGTGCATGCACTTACAAAATACCCTAGTGGCGGTGCAGATATTTTAATGGGAAGTATCAGCACAAAAAATAAAGATTTGTATTTTAAAATGTTAAAAACGCACGCTCTGCAAGGTATTGCAATTAGTGGAGATGATGCAGCTCAAATCACGCGAAGCCTGCCACATATGGCAATACGCTATACTCAGCACCAAAATAATTCACAGACTTTAATTGAGTATTTACAACAACGCCCTGAGATTGCTCAAATTTTACATCCTACTCTTGCAGAGCATGCTGGACATCAATATTGGAAAGAGATTTGTACAGCAAAGTTGGCAGCAGGGCTAATCAGCATTATTATTGACCCAAAATACACCTTAAATGATGTAAAAAATTTCTGTAATGCGCTAAAACTTTTCAGATTAGGCTTTAGTTGGGGAGGACCAACCAGCTTAGTTATGTACTACAATCTAAAAGACATGCGCCAATTACCCACCCCGCATTTAAAGTCAGGCTGGTTAATTCGCTTTTGTATTGGATTGGAAAATTCAAAAGATTTGATTCAGGATCTAGAAATAGGCTTCCAACAACTTTCTTAATTTTTATTCTAAGTTAGAGATTTGATCACAAGCCTGTTCAACTTGTGATCAAAATTCATGATTTATTTGGCAAAATAAGAATATTCCACACTTACTTTTTGCTGTGCTTTCGGAATTGCTGTGCCATAGAATACTAAAGAGGTACCTTGTGTACTATAAACTAAATCATAGCCATTTTGATGTGTTGTATCACGTGCAACTACAACACCCCCTACAGTGACTTTTACAGTTGATGCAATTGGATTTTGCGTTAAGGTAAAGTTACTTGCTAAACCAGATGCAGCTTTAATAATCTCATCAAAAACTACACTCCAACTTGCAGCATTTGCACAAATAGAGGCAGAACTACCGCCCGTTAAACGTGCAATTTCTTTAAAGTGACCACCACCTGTTGCACTTCCGCCTTCCCCTCTGCAGTTCCAACTCGGATCATTATAACTTGAAGGAGAATCGCTAAAGTTAGGTCTAATGGTTGTACCTGTACCTGTAATCGCAAAGTACACTGCACCTGATTTTAAGAAATAATTTTTATAATCAGTAAAATCACGTGCTATATAGCCACCACCTCCTACATAAATACTTTGTTTATAAGTTTCATTTTCTGGTTCATCTGAAACAAATACCACTAAGTTTTTAGCAGTTGGTCGATCAAATTGACTTAAATCTGCCTCTCTTACACAGTAAAAACCTGTTTCTGTTGCAGAATCCCAAGTACCCGGCTGAGATAATTTTTCCCACTCAGTTTGCGCATTTGGGGTGGTTTTATCAATAAATTGTGTTTTACCATCTGTTAATACACGAAGATTCTTACAATCATCAGCATCTTGTGTATTTACAGCCAAGCGATAATCAATCCCTGCTTTGTTTAATGAACTAAAGAATTGATTCGCACCGTTAGCAAGATTTTTCTGCTCTTCATCCATTGAACCCGATGAATCGATTGACCATAAAATATCTACCGCATTAGAGCCTTGATTATTTTGAGTAAATGTATTGGTCACTTTAGTCAATTTTACTTTAGCATTGCTTGATAGATTGCTTGCTAAGTTTAAATCCCCATAACGGGCATCGACTTTTGCATCTTGTTTTTGTGCATAACTATTTGCCCAGATAAATCCAGTCTCGTTGGCAATCCAGAAGGCAAGATCAAGACGTAATTTTTTATCCTTATCTACCACAATTGCTGGTACATTTACCAACTGCCCTTCATTTAAACTTTGCAGTAACAGTTGCCGAATATCGGCAATAGCAACATCATTTGGAAAATCCAACTCTAAAGTAACATTTACCACTTCACCTTGTGCATTAGTTGATACTTTGTTGACTAAAACATTTGATTTAGCATTGTTATCTGCCAAAGCTTTATTAAACTGATCCAAAATATTTGAAACAAATTTATTTAGATCAGTTTGTTTTTCTTTTAAATTTAATGCAAAACCAACACTATTAATATCGCCATCATCAAGTAGCAATACACCATTTCCATTGGCTAATTGTGTTTCTGTAAAATATTTTTTATCAACGTTTCCAAAGACTGCAATGTTTGCCTTTTCGCTAATTAATGTTGCAGTATTTTGTACTGTGGCCTCTTCTTCGACAGGCGGTTTAGGATCAGGTTTAATGATAGGTTGAGAATTATTAGAATCACTTCCGCCACCACATGCTGTTAATAAAGAAGCAGTTACTAAAGTCATTGCGCTTAATAAAGGTAATTTCGCATTCATGGATGCTCTCCTTTTGCTATAAAAATTAGTCCATAAAGGAACACACATCTAAATATAAAAAATATTATTGTAAATGACGAAATATATAATATTTAGAATATTTAGAATATTTAGAATATTTAGAATATATTAAATTGATTATAATTTAATGTAAAGTATTTGTCTTCAATCGTATAATAATTTAAAAAATCCTATTGCATCTACACCTTATAAGATGTATTTTGAATACATCTTGTAAATAACAGCCATGAGAGATCGAACATGACTCCACAGCAAATTGACCTTGTAAAAGCAACTGTTCCTGTACTCCGTGAAAATGGTGTCGCACTAACGGGTTATTTCTATAACCGCATGTTGGGGAATAATCCTGATCTAAAAGAAACCTTTAACATGGGTCACCAACGTAGTGGTGCACAGGCTCAAGCGCTTGCAGGTGCTGTATTGGCTTATGCTGAAAACATTGAAGATCCTTCTGTGCTTGCGCCTGTGATTGAATTGATTGCCCACAAACACGTGAGCTTAAACATTCAAGCACCTGACTATAATATTGTGGGCGAAAACCTACTTCACTCAATTAGCGAAGTATTAAACATTTCAATGGAAGATCCTCTAATTGATGCATGGGCAGCTGCTTATGGTCAGTTAGCAGAAGTATTTATTAATGCTGAACGTGCGATCTATGAACAACACGAACAAACTAAAGGCAGCTGGTTAGGCTGGCGTAATTTCAAAATTGCCAAGAAAGTTGTAGAAAGTGACGAAATCACTTCTATTTACTTCGAGCCAGTAGATGGTGGCGATTTACCAAAATACGAAGCAGGTCAATATATTTCAGTACGCGTATTTGTTCCTGAACTTGGCTTGAAGCAACCACGTCAATACACGCTATCGACTAGCCCACAACAAGATTACTTACGTATTTCTGTAAAACGTGAGCCAGGCAATGGTGCAGATAAAGTTGCAGGTTGGGTATCGAACGTATTGCACCAATTACCAGAAGGTTCTGAAGTTGAAGTATCTGCACCAACAGGTAACTTCTTCCTCATCGACAGCAACAAACGTAATGTCTTCATTAGCGGCGGCGTTGGCTTAACACCAATGATTGCAATGTTGAATCAATTGGTGACTTTAGATGTACCACAACCTGTGACATTTATTCACGCATGTCGTAGCAAACAAGTGCATGCCATGAAACAGCATCTACAAGACTTAACTGCGAAATGTCCACGTATTCATACGTTGACTGCGTATGAGTTCCCGAACGAAGGTGATGTACTGGGTCAAGATTACGATGTTGCGGGTCGTTTAGACCTCAGCACTGTAGATGCAGCGCTGTTACCAGCCGATGCTGATTACTACTTATGTGGTCCAATGCCATTCATGGCAGAACAGCGCAAAGCTTTACTTGCGCGTGGCATCAAAGATGAGCAAATCCATAGCGAAGCGTTTGGTACAGGTGGTGTTCGCCACTAATCTAAAGCGTTAAAAGCTAATAGGTAAGGCTAGTCTAGTTATGCTAGACTAGCCTTAATTTATTTGTATTTTAAAAAAACATCTGTGCGATCATGCAATTAAATAAATTCACCGACTATGCGCTGCGTATTTTAATGTATATCTCGCGTCCACGAGATGTACCCTATACCATTGCGGAAATTGCACAGGATTTGCATGTTTCCCAGAACCATCTGGTTAAAATCGTTCACTTTATGGGTAAGCAAGGATGGCTCATTACCACTCGTGGCAAAGGTGGCGGGATTCGTTTGCATCCTGAAGCACTGCCTTTGCGTTTAGGCCATGTGGTGAGGATCCTGCAAGGTGAAAATCAAATTGTAGAATGTAATACCCCGCCCTGCGTGCTGCGTGCGCAATGTGGACTAAAAGGCATTCTCAATCAGGCAATGGAACAGTTTTATCAAAGCTTAGATCAATACAGCTTGGGTGAAGTATTACAGCCTGTACCCAATTTACAGTTCAGTACACAATCTCCAATCCCACTGATTCATCTTTAAAGCAACTTAAACGGTCAAAGCAATATCATCCTAGATGTTGCTTTTTTCGGGCATTCAGAGCGCAAAGGTCGCTTGCCTGTATGACTTGCTTTATAATGCCTGTTTGTAGACCATGAATTGAAGTTAAGTTATGCACCATAGCAGAGGAAAATCGAAAAACAGTAAGGCAGCAGCACAGCCACGGCAGAAAATTAGCTACGAGAAAAAAGTAGACCCTGCCATTACTGAATACTCTGTTCGCGCCTTAAACTGGCTGCGTAAAGCCGAGTTTTTAATGAGTGCGCCTAAACTGAATTTATGTGTAGAAGATACTGGCTACGAAGTGGCTTTTGCAGGACGCTCCAACGCAGGTAAGTCCAGTGCAATTAATGCTTTAACCAATCAAAAACAATTGGCACGTGCTTCTAAAAAACCGGGTCGTACTCAAATGATCAACTTCTTTAGTTTGGGCAACCCTGAACAGCGTTTGGTCGATTTACCCGGTTATGGTTATGCAGCCGTACCTGAAGCCATGAAAATTGTGTGGCAAAAAGAACTCGAAAATTATTTGATTCATCGTAAAAGTTTACAAGGATTGGTGTTACTGATGGATATTCGCCATCCCTTACAGCACTTTGATGTGATGATGCTGGAGTGGGCATATTCACGTAAATTGTTCGTGCATGTATTGCTCACCAAATCGGACAAACTCAACCGCGGCCCTGCCAATAAAGTATTGCTTGAAGTCAAACAGCAGTTGAAAAAGATGAAACTAGATTTCTCGATTCAATTGTTTTCATCACTCAACAAACAAGGTTTGGAAGAGCTTGCGAGTGTGATGGGCGGACGTTTGAACTTCACCTTAGAACAAGCACATCAATTTGATTTAGACAGCATTCCAGAAGCGACTGGCGATGATGTTGATGTTGATCAGCCTGAATTTTTAGAAACTGACGATTTAACCGCATCTGATACCGAAACCAAATAGTCCGTTAAATTACTGACTATTGGTCTATAACATAAAGTCCTATTCGCTCAATCTCGAATAGGACTTTTTATTTGTATGTCCACTTTCAGTTTTACGCCGTAATCACAATCTCCCTCTCCACCAAAGTTGCACTTTACAACGCAGCCAGAAATGCCCTACTGTCAAGATCATAACAATTAAACGCTTAAACAATTACATAAGATAAGGAGATCAAACATGCAGGCACACATTTCAGTGATTACCTTAGCGGTAGAAGATTTACAACGTGCACTCGATTTTTACCGCGACGGCTTAGGACTTGTAACTGAAGGCATTATTGGACAGGAATTTGAACAAGGTGCGGTGGTCTTTTTTGAACTGCAAGCAGGCTTAAAACTGGCTTTATGGTCTAAACAAAGTTTACAACAAGATACAGGCTTAACAGGTACAGCCAGCAGTGCTGCACAAATCACTTTAGGACATAATGTACATAGCCCACTCGAGGTCGATCAGGTATTGAAACAAGCAAAAAATGCAGGTGCGAAAATTTTAAAACCTGCACAGAGCACCTTTTACGGCGGTTATGCAGGTTATTTTCAGGACTTAGATGGTCATATTTGGGAAGTGGCCTACAGCCCATGTTGGGATTAATCTGCTTTGGCTCATGTCTTTACATAGCACAATAAAACAGGATGATGCTGAAAACTTGATTCGATTTTAAACCCATTATCAGGAATGCAGTGCAGGGTCATCACGAGTATGCCGATCGACCACCACACTAATCATCATATCGCCCTGCACATTGACCACAGTACGCACAGTATCCAACAAACGGTCGATCGGCAATAAAATCGCAATCGCTTCTGCAGGCAAGCCCACCGATTGTAATACCATAATCATCGTCACCATACCTGCGCTTGGAATACCAGGCGCGCCCAAAGAAGCGATCATGGCTGTGGCACAGACAATTAATTGCTGTCCTAAACTTAAATCCAGCCCCATTAAATTGGCAACAAACAAAGCCGCTGCAGCTTCATACAATGCCGTTCCATCCATATTCAGTTGTGTACCTAACGGGATCACAAAGCCTGCAGTTTGCGGACGCACACCTAAATTTTCCTGCGCACATTTCATCGAAAGTGGCATAGTGGCAGAACTGGAACTGGTGGCAAAAGCCGTAATTAAGGCAGCACGTGTGCCTTTAAAAAAGGTGATCGGATCCATTTTGCCAAATATCCACAACAGCAAAGGCAAGACCACCACACCATGAAAAATCGTGGTGCCCGTGACCACTGCAGCAAACTCTGCCAAACGACTCAGGACTGAAATATCTTCGGTTGCAACCAACTTAGCCAATAAAGCAAAAATCCCCAAAGGTGCCAGTTTCATTACCCAGCCAATCATCAACATCATAATTTCAAAAAATTGCTGACTGAGTTTACGTACCGTTTTAAAGTGCTCCCCGCCTTTGACCAGCGCCACACCCACCAATAAGGCAAATATCACCACTGCCAAAACATTACCCTCGGCAAAAGCTTTAAACGGATTGATTAAGGTGTTTTGAATGAAATTGGTAAAAAACGAAGACGGCGTAAGCGTGTCTGGGCTTTGATGCTGCGCCATAGCATCTTGAAACATCACAATATCTACGCCTTTACCCACTGCAAATAAATGCGCACACGCCAAACCTAAAATTAAAGCCAAAGTCGTGGTGGTGACACAACACGCCAACGTAATTTTCCAGACTCGACTCAATTGCCCTACAGCCTGTAAGTTCGACACACCGACCACAATTGAGCTAAAAATTAGTGGGATCAGCAGCATTTTTAATAAACCAATAAAAATACTGCTCATTAAACCAATGCCATACAAACTGGCGCTAAAAAATGTGCTGTCTGGAAATAGATTCAGAATAAAACCAAACACCACACCCAAAATTGCGGCAATTAGAATTTGTGTATTGAGGCTCATACGCAATTGAGTTTTTTAATGTGATGTGTGGACTATGCCATGTGGCTGAAATTGAATCGAGTATTATTTTTCTAGCGCACTTTGATTAGGTTCAGATCGTGCTTCAGGATGTAAAAAAGCCGACATGAATGTCGGCTGATGAATGTAGATTTTAAAGGCTATATTTTATTGCGTTTCGATTTCACGTAAACGAATCAAGCCTTCCTGACTGGTGCTACACACCAATTCACCATTTTGCCACATGCGCCCAAAGTTCAAACCACGCGAACTAGTGCTAATGGTGGCTTCCATGTCGTACAGCATCCAGTCATCCACACGGAACGGTTTATGGAAATACATGGCATGGTCAATACTGGCACACTGCAAACTTGGTGATAAATAGCTCAAACCATGCGGACGCAGTGCTGTGGTCATTAACGTGAAGTCTGAATAAAATGCCGCAATTGCCTGATGCAAAGACACTTCATCCACCTCTGGTGAAATGCTGTCATGGGTACGAATGTAGTGTGCATAAGCAGGTGCTTCAGGCTGCGGTAAAAATGGATTGCTCGGATTAATCGGGCGAATCTCCACCAAGCGATCACGCATAAAACTGGCACGCACATTTTCAGGTACAAACTCGACAATATGCTGTTTGAGTTCCGCTTCGTTTTTTAAAGCTTCTGCTGCAGGATAGTTTGGCTCTGAAATTTGATAATTCAGACCGTCTTCCAACGGCGCAAAGGACACCATCGCAGTAAAAATGGTACGCCCATGCTGAATGGCACGTACTTGACGGCTAGAAAAACTTTTACCATCACGCAAACGGTCAACTTCATAAATAATAGGTGCGTTGACATCGCCACCAAACAAGAAATAGGCATGCAATGAGTGCGCAGGACGATCAGTGGTATAAGATGCAGCACGTAAAGCCTGTCCCAAAACCTGTCCACCAAAAACACGTTTACCCACCAAGTTACGACTGATACCTCGGTAGATATTTTCTTCTAACTTTTCTAAACAAAGAAGTTCAACCAGCTCTTGTGTGAGTGCGTTCATAACTAACCTATGTATGGCGGAAATTGGGGATGCGGGATCGAAGTCGATGAAAAAATAAATCGTCAAAATAAACTGACTATTTTAAGCCTGCTATTTTGCCATAGATTCTGCATCTTTTACCCATCAAAGACTGACCGCTGTGTCACAACTTAGCCGATCAATTTTGCTAAAAATACGATTTTTAACGATAAAATCTAACAATATTCATGCAAATTATCTAAAAATGCAGCGCGATTATTAGATACAATGACGCAAAATAAATTCCCTACTGGCTAGGGACTTAGGTGATGAAGTAGGAGTGAGTATGTCCAAGCGTGGTTTTGGTCAAATGTATCGTCAGCTTTCTGGTAAGCTGCTTGACCTTGTGGTGACACCGCATGTTTTGGGTGAAGTCCCTGTCAAGGATGCGCAAAGTGTAGACTCAAATGCCACTCGCACCAAGATAACTTGCTACGTATTGCAAAATCACTCACGCAGCAATGCCTTGGTGGTCGATGGCGAAACACGTCGCTTAAAACTCACGCCTGCGCTTGATCCATTGGTGATGGGTTCACATAAAGAAAAAGCCTCGATTCTGTTTTTACAGCATCACGATGAGAACAACCTACTCAATCCACCACCTTATGCTTTTCCGCCACGCTTGTTACGTTTAATTGAACAATTAGAACAACACCCAGAACTTGATATTGAATTGGTACCTGTGACCGTGTTGTGGGGACGTTCTCCAGACAAAGAGGATTCGTGGTTTAAACTACTGTTTACCGATACGTGGGCAACGCCTGGCACAGTCAAGCAGTTAATGAATATTGGGGTGCATGGTCGTCAGTCTTATTTGGAATTTCACGAGCCACAATCATTACGCGCTTTAATTGAACATGCCAAAACTGAGCATCCGAACCTGTCGCCTGCGACCTTTATTGTTAACACTCTAAATAATTACTTAGATGGACAACGTGAAGTCGTACTTGGCCCAGACTTGTCTGACCGCCGCAATGTCATGCTCAGTCTGATTAAATCTCCCGATGTGCAAGATGCCATTCGTCGTGAAAGTTTACGCAGTAAAATTAGCGTGATTGAAGCCGAGCGTCGTGCGATTGGTTATTTAAATGAAATCGTGTCGGACTACTCTCATGCAGCGGTACGCTTTGCCGATATGGCACTGACCCGCTTATGGACACAATTGTACGATGGCGTGGAAGTGCATAATTTTAGTACCGTGCGCGAACTGGCCAAAGACTATGAAATTATCTATACCCCATGTCACCGCAGTCATATCGACTATTTATTGCTGTCTTATGTGATTTACAAACGCGGCATGATGGTGCCGTACATTGCTGCGGGCGATAACCTGAATATGCCATTTGTAGGTCAATTGCTTCGTGGTGGCGGTGCGTTTTTTATCCGTCGTACTTTCCGTGGCAACGGCTTATACACAACCGTCTTTAAAGAATATTTATTCAGTATTTTGTCGCGTAACACGCCGCTTGAATACTTTATTGAAGGTGGACGTTCACGTACAGGCCGCTTGTTGCCACCAAAAACAGGCATGCTCGCCATGACCATTCACAGTCATTTGCGTGGTCGTGCTAAACCGATTGCTTTTGTGCCAACTTATATTGGTTATGAACGCCTGATGGAAGGTTCAACCTATGTCGGTGAAATGCAAGGCAAGCCAAAAGAATCTGAATCGCTAATGGGCATTTTAAAAACCATGCGCAAGATTGAACGGATTTTTGGCAAGGTGCATGTCAATTTTGGCGAACCTGTGTTTTTAGATGATGTTCTAAAACAACACGATGCCGAACACATCAGCATTGAAAAAAATGATGATCCTATTCCACCACAAGTGTCAGATGCAGTGAATACTTCAGCACATGCGATTTTGGAAAACATTAACCGTGCTGCGGTAATTAACCCGGTATCTTTGTTATCGCTGATTTTACTGGCAACACCAAAACATACCTTGGATGAAGAAATTTGTGTGAAGCAGTTAGACACTTACCGTAATCTGCTCACTGCCCTGCCTTATGATGAGCGCACTCAAGTCACACCATTATCAGGTAAAGAAATTATTGCCTACGGCTTAAAACTCAAACTGATTAAACGCGTGCAGCACGTTTTGGGCGATATTATCGCGATTGAAGACCATCAGGCGGTGTTACTCACCTACTTCCGCAACAATATTTTGCATGCCTTTGTCTTACCATCTTTAATTGCAGCATTGGTGAAACATAATGGTTCGATTCGTCGTGGTGATTTAATCAACGTCATTCGTACTTTATATCCGTTCCTGAAAGCTGAGTTGTTCTTGAAATGGCAAGATCAGGAACTCAAAGAACGGATTTGTGCCTATGTAGAAGCGTTAATTCAGGCCAAATTGATTTCTGAAGATGCGGATGGCAACTTAATTTCACCTGCACCAAATAGTGAAGACCATAACCAGTTGGTAGTATTGGCTGCACCTGTAATGCAGAGTTTAGAGCGTTATTACATGACACTGGCGCTGATTACACAACGCGGCTCAGGCAATATTTCGGCACGTCAAGTCGAAGAACTCAGCCATTTGGTCGGTCAGCGTTTGTCGGTGCTGTATGAATTCAATTCACCTGAATTCTTTGACAAAGCCTTATTCCAAAGCTTTATTAAAGTTTTGACTCAGCAAGGTTATATCAGCACCAACAGTGACAATGCGATTGTGTTTGATGATAACTTTAAAAACGTCGCACAATACGCCAATTTGGTGTTGGATGATGTGACTTTACAGATGCTGCAACACATCACCACCTTTAGCGATGAAGAATTGCGTGAGGCGTTAGAGGCACTTGCTGCACAACAGGCGAAGAAACGCTTAAAACGTAAGAAGAAGTAATTTTCACACAAAAAAACATAGCGATCTGTATAGCAATGGGTCGCTATGCTTTGAATTGAATATGAAAGAAAGTTCATAGCACTGATAAACTCTAGGGGCTGTTGACACTTCGTCTATGTCTGCGACGTGAGAGAGAGAGATCTCGTAAGTTTTTTAGCTGATATAAGGCATGGGACAGGAAATTTAGTCATTCTAAATGACTGGCACATAACGCAATAGCAACAGACCCTGATAAATCACACACCTAAACGCATTAATTTCTCTTGAATTGCATCACTCACAAATGCATTCAAAGAACTCTCCTCCGAAGCTAAAACAGCTTTGCGATGTAATTCAGGACTGATACGAACATTAAATGTTCCCTTGAATGGTTGATCAGGTTTCTTCCCTAATTCTGCGCAAGAATCTAAATATCCATCTACCGATTCCTGAAAAGCTTGCTCAAGTGTTTTTAAGGTTTCAGCCTCATAAGTAATAAGATCTCGAATGAACGCCAATTTTCCAAATAACTCGCCTGTTTCAAGGTCTGGTTCAATCGTCCCCAGATAACCTTTGTATTTAAAATAGCTCATAAAAAACCCTCCTGCTTGAGTGCCTGCTTTACAGCTTTCAATGCCCCACCTTTGATTTCATTTTCAGGGTGAGGTCGATGCAGTAAAATCATGTGCTCGGTTTTGAAGTTATAAAAACGGACGCGAGAGCCTGCCATTTCAAACTTTTCATAGCCGAGCTGACTTAGTAAAACAACTAAGTCCTTATACGGGAATGTATTCTTTGAATTCCCAATTTTATCCAACAGTTTTTCTGTTTTACCCATATTTGGCTCATGGTTTTGCAACTAATTATAGTTACTACTAAGTAAAAATTGCAACTAAATTTAGTTATTGTTGTTTGGTTATTATTTGATATAAATGATTACACATTGAATAATTCAAATCCACTCGCCACCATCCTCTGGGCAAAAATCCTTTTCCCTGTTTCTCTCTCACTTTCCAATACCAATTCAGGTAAATTCAATTCACGCTGAATCTTTAAAATCATTTCATGCAAAGGCTGAGCTTGGTTATTGCTACAAATATATGATGGTTCTGGATGTTCCACGTGAAGTAAATGTGCCAAAAACCCCGCCAAATCATCAATATGAATTCGATTTGACCAATGTATATTCGGGTAACTTTGCGTGCTTTCTGCAAGTTTGAGCATGCGTGCTGCCGATGTGCCATAAATACCCGAAGGACGTACAATCACACATTGTTCAGGATAAGCCTGTTGCCACAAGTGTTCCATCTGCAACAACAACTGACCTTGCACATCACTCGGCTTAGGCACAGTATCATCATCAATACATTCACCTGCGTTTTCACCATAAACCCGTGTAGATGACACCACAATAATTCGCTTTACAGGATGATCTTTTAATGCAGTAACAATCGGCTGAACAGAATCTACATAAGTCTGTTGATACGCTTCTACAGAACTCAAAACCGTATTTCGAGATGGTGCAAGTAATACATAAACGGCATCCACAGGTTGAATCTGTGATAAATCGAGCTGTTGAATATCCTGAAGCAGATGCGTCATATCAGGATCTGTTTTCGGACTGCGGCTAATTGTGGTAATTTGATGACCGAGCGTAAATAGTTGTTTTGCAACACGCTGCGATGTTTTACCATAACCAATAAATAGAATATGCATTCAGCACCTAATCATAGCATTTGAAGTTGAGGGGACATGGCTGCAGTCCATCAGTTGCAAGGGGTAGGCTCTGCCTCTGCCGCATTACTCGAAAAACTAAATATTTTCACCACAGATGACTTGTTGTTTCATCTACCGCGTGACTATGAAGATCGTAGCACGATCATCCCCATGAACCAATTAAACGTGGGACGTAGCTATTTACTCGAAGGTGTGGTCAAAGGGGTCGATTTTCCACCGGGTAAACGCAAGTCGATGGCTGTCAATTTAGAAGATGAATTTGGCAAAATTACCTTACGTTTTTATCATATTTATAAAGGTATTACAGATCGTGCCAAACTCGGCAATCGTTTAAGAGTATTTGGCGAAGTACGGGTTGGAGCGCGTGGTCTGGAAATGTATCATCCCGAATTACAACTGATTACTGAACATACTCCACTGCCTAAAACCCAACTGACCGCTATTTACCCAAGCACCGATGGGCTGACCCAAGCCAAATTACGTGAATATGTCAAACAAGCTTTGGCACAGCATAGTGATGATTTGCCTGAACTCTTGCCTGAAAAAATGACCAATGGTTATGCACTCAAACAGGCGCTAGATTATATTCATCATCCACCTTTAAATGCCAATATGCTGCAATTGGCACAAGGCTCTCACCCTGCACAGCAACGCCTGATTTTTGAAGAATTGGTGGCGCATCAAGTCAGTTTACTGACCCGACGGGCTTATATTCAGCAAATTGCCTCACCTGCCTTTTCCCCAAGTCAAAAACTAGCGCCTGCGTTACTCGGCAACATGCCATTTCAAATGACAGGCGCACAGCAACGGGTTTCGCAAGAAATCATGCAGGATTTGCAGCGTAATAAACCCATGCTGCGCTTGGTACAAGGTGATGTAGGTGCAGGTAAAACGCTGGTCGCTGCAGTCGCAGCGTGTCATGCGCTAGAAGAAGGTTGGCAAGTCGCGCTGATGGCACCCACTGAAATTTTGGCAGAACAACATTATCTGAACTTTCAAAAATGGTTTGAGCCGTTGGGCTTAACAGTGGCGTGGTTGTCTGGCAAGCAAAAAGGCAAAGCACGGGCAGCGGCTGAACTGAGCATTCAAGATGGTAGCGCCAATTTGGTGGTTGGGACACATGCGTTATTTCAGGACAATGTGCAATTTGCCAAATTGGGTTTGGTGATTATTGACGAACAACACCGTTTTGGGGTCGATCAACGTCTGGCTTTGCGCAATAAGGGTGCCAATCATACTACACCGCATCAATTGGTGATGACTGCAACGCCTATTCCACGTACCTTAGCCATGTCCGCCTATGGCGATTTGGATACTTCGGTGATTGATGAACTACCGCCAGGGCGTACGCCTATTCAAACGGTGACCATTCCGCTAGATCGTCGTGAAGAAGTCTTACAACGTATTGCCAGCAATTGTGCCGAAGGCAAACAAGCCTATTGGGTCTGTACCTTGGTGGAACAATCGGAAACCTTAGATGCACAAGCTGCCGAAGTGACTTTTGCTGAAATTAAAGAACGCTTTCCTGAACTGAATATTGGGTTGGTACACGGTAAAATGAAAGCCGATGAAAAACAAGCCGTCATGCGGCAATTTAAAGACAATCAACTACAATTACTGATTGCCACCACAGTAATTGAGGTCGGGGTCGATGTACCCAATGCTTCAATTATGGTGATCGAAAATGCCGAGCGTTTAGGACTTTCACAGCTGCATCAGTTACGTGGACGAGTCGGACGGGGTGCCAAAGCCAGTTTTTGTGCCTTGTTGTATAAAAATCCACTTTCGCAAAATGGACAAGAACGCTTGCGGATTATGCGCGAAACCAACGATGGTTTTGTGATTGCAGAAAAAGATTTAGAACTGCGTGGCCCTGGGGAACTTTTAGGAACCAAACAAACGGGAGATATGGGCTTTCGGGTGGCTAAATTAGAACGGGATGATCATTTGCTGGCACAGGCGCATCATGTGGCACAGCAAATTTTAAACGATTATCCTACACATGCCGAAGCTTTGCTAAAACGCTGGCTGCCTGAGGCACCACGTTATGCCTATGTTTAAACGGATTGCAGTCCTAAGATGACTCAGCCGATCAATCTACTACAATGCGGCATACAATGGCTGCGCCAACTGCAACCGTGTCAGCTCTGCCATAGCGACACGCAATGGCAACATTCGGTCTGTCAAACCTGTTGGCAACAATTGCCGTGGCGTAGCCAAGCGGTACAACGACAAGAAATGCAGATTCAAGTCACTTTTGATTATCACTATCCAATTAATCGCATCATTCAACAATTTAAATATGAACAGCAGTTACATTACCAACTGCTTTTAGTAGGCGCGCTAAAACAACTGTCTTATCCTAAAATCCAAGCCATTGTACCGATGCCAATTTCCACTGCCCGCTTGACTGAACGCGGCTACAATCAATCTTTATTGTTAGCAAAAGGACTAGCGCGGCATTTAAATGTCCCGATTTGGCAACCTGTGACCCGCTTACAACAGCACGCGCAAAAAGGCTTAAGTCGCTTAGAACGATTGGAAGACATCCAACAGCAATTTCAAATTCAGAATGCGCCTAAAATCCGTTTTCGTCGGGTTTTAATTGTGGATGATGTGGTCACGACGGGCAGTTCAATTCATGCACTCAAACAGCAGTTGCTCAAGCTCGGCTGTCAAAAAGTCGAGGCGGTTTGTCTGGCCAGTGCTGAATAAAAAAACTATTCGGTTGAATATGCTCAACGCATTAAAAAGTTGAACTTAAAATATAGAAGAATGATCAACTGCTCTTAATTTTGTTGTAAATATTGTTTTAACCACGGCATCACCACTTCACGGGTCAGCGGTGCCAACAAAGTATCTTGATCATCCAAATCTACCCACTTCATTTCGGCAATTTCAGCAGCAATTTTTGGTGCCTGATCAAGCTGAACCCAATACACATAACTGACCAAACGGCAGTCGGGCTCATTGGCCGTTGCTGTTTCATAGCGTCCAATAAATTGTTGAATTTGCGCCTGACAGCCAATTTCTTCGGCAATTTCTCGCAACATGGTCGTTTCAGGCGCTTCATTGGGTTCTAATTTGCCACCGACCTGCATAAAACACGCGGTATGCTGTTTACGCACCACCAATAACTGCTGTTTGACATTTAAAATAATTGCAGCTGCAACGGTAATGATGTTGTTGATCTCAGCCATTTTATTTCGCCAGTTCCTGCTGCACCCACTCTAGCTCAGGCACTTCCCATTTCATTTCAGGAACACGGTATTGTTCAAATTGCTGCAAAATATTGTCAATACAATTCGATACAATCAATGCCTCACAAAAACGTGGCTGAGTAAAACCTTTTTCAGAGGTCTGTCTTAAAAACTTCAGCAAATCATCATAAAAGCCAGCTACATTAAAAAAGGCACAGGGTTTTGAGTGAATTCCTAATTGTGCCCACGTCCATTGCTCAAAAATTTCTTCTAAAGTTCCAGAACCACCCGGCAAAGCAATAAAGCCCTCGGCCAATTCTGACATTTTTATTTTGCGGGCATGCATGTTTTCTACGATGTGTAATTCGGTCAAATGCGGATGCGCCAATTCATGCTCTGCCAAACTTTCAGGCATGACACCAATTGCACGCCCACCTGCGGCCAAAGTACTATCTGCCACCACACCCATTAAGCCTGAGCGTCCACCGCCATAAATTAAAGTTTTGCCTTGTGCAGCCAATGTTTCACCCACTTTTCGTGCATTTTCAACAAAAACTGAATCTTTTCCTGGGGCAGAACCACAGAAAATAGCAATTGACGACATCATTTTTTCACCATGTTATCTGGCTGTCATGCCATAAAATTAAACTTCAGGGAGATTTTTAAATAAAATAGCATTCTGAGCAGTGTATTTAGTAAGATCCTTGTCTAAAATACACCCATCCACAAAACCCATACTGCGCAAGGAGAAAAGACGAATGCTTGAAGCCTTTTATGCCACAGAGCGCGGTAGTCTGGAAGATGCCACCATTAACGGTGGTTTTGATTTGCATCCAGATCTGGTCTGGATTGACCTGATTGCCCCTTCACAAGAAGAACAGCAATGGGTACTAGACGCATACTCACAAAATTTACCAACCTTAAAATCTTTGGAAGATATTTCATCTTCAGCGCGATTCTACCGTGATGATGACGGTATTTTACACATTAGTACCTATTTTTTAACTAAAAATAAAAACTATCAAGTCGATGGCGAAACTGAAGACAATTCCAGTATTTTAGCCACTGTGCAAACCGTCGCCTTTATTTTACATAAAGGTCACCTGTTTACCCTACGTGGTGAAAAATTAGTGGCGTTTCGGGCATTTCGGGCGCGTGCACGACGTAACGACTACGAAATTGACTATAAAGACCCGACTTGGGTGCTTTTAGGCTTGCTTGAAGCCAAACTGGACGAACTTGCGGATATCTTAGAAGATATCCACAAGGACTTGGAAAAGTATTCCACAGAAGTTCTGAATAACCGTCATCGTGAGCAAATTTTAGACCTCGATGACATGATTACCCGATTGGCGCAATTAGAAGACATGCTTGGAAAAGCGCAACTGTGTTTGATTGATTTACGTCGTGTCCTGACCTTTTTGGCTCGTCCGCGTGCGTTGGGCAGTCATATTTACGATGCCGACATTCGAGAACTCAGTGAAGATGTACGCTCACTGGTCGAACACGATGCCTTCTTATTCCAAAAAGTGCGCTTCTTGCTCGATACCACTTCAGGCTTCATTAACACCGAACAGAACGACACGATTCGTCGATTCTCGATTTTACCAAGTATGTTAGCGCCACCGATGTTGGTTGCCAGTGTTTATGGTATGAACACCGATGTGTTACCTTTTGCCAAAGGCACCACCAGTTTTATTGTGGTCAGTATTATTTTAATTGGCTTCTTTATTGGTCCATTAATTTACTTTAGATGGAAAAAATGGATTTGATGCCTTTTATTCCCTCTCTTTTTAGGCATAGGTATCTACACATCTTTAAGTACCTAGTGCAATGGTTGCGATTTCATTCAGTTCATCTATTGAATATTCTGAGAGCAGTTGAAGAGTATTTAGTAAAATCGAGAGTCCTGCCAATATGGCAGGCGCACTCTCTATCTTGCCTCTTTTCTGTTGTCTACCTGAGAGCCTAGTCAGAAATGCACGGACTTTCTGATTTTGTTCATCTGTACAACGCTGCACTCTCCACGTCAACACACAAGCCATGCAACTGATCAGCAAACGCCTTAAAATCGCTTCTGGCGTAGTCTGAAGCCATGACTCAATATCATGGCCTGCTTGCTTGAGAAGTTTGAAATAACATTCGATTGACCAACGCCAGTAATACCAAGTCGTCAATTCCACTGCGGTAATCTCGGTTGGTACATTGCTGATCAATGACCATCTTGCAACTGTCTTTTCATTAATATCTTTAACCACCGCAATAATCAGTCTAGCCTCAATTGCAGCACCTTAATCCAGTCAGCAAAACTGAATGGACTGGACCCTTATGCCTATTTAAGTGATGTGTTGAAAAGACTGCCGACACAGAAAATAATCCAGGTTGAAGAATTACTACCGCATAAGTGGAAGCCTGCCTGACTCAAATAAGCTTCACCGGATGCTTACGAATAAAGCGGGAAACTAAACGCAATAAAAAAGCACCTTACAAGAAGGTGCTTTTTTGATGGTTTTTTCAGTTTTAGACGATTAGCTGCAAATCATCTTGCAAATGACAGGCTTGAATGATCTTCATCATTTTTTCAGGAACCGCTTTAAACTGTAAGCCCTTGGCTTCAGGCGTCTGACGCAACCATTGCACCAAAACGGCCAAAGCTAAAGTACTCCCGTGTTCTAGCTGCGCCAAATTAACCACCAAAGGCAACTGCTGCTTACGAATCAACTGCAGACCTTTTTGGTAATATTGCTCTGCATTACTGAAATCTATTTTTCCAGAAACACATAATTCCTGATTTGATAATTCAATCACGCCACACCTAACCTATTTTTTCTTTTCAACCGCAGCTTCTGCATCTGGCTTAAAGGTTGCAATGGCTTTATCAATATTGCCGCCATTACGCTTCACGTTCGCTGCAAACTGGTTACGGAATTGCAAACCTAAATCAATACCCGACACGTTAATGTTACGGATTTTCCATTGACTGCCTTTGTCTGCCAACTGGAATGACACAGGAATTTTTTCACCATTATGCAAGAAGTCAATGGTCACCACTGGGTTCTTGCTGTTGGTCGCCTTATAAGGACGCATGGTGTAGCTTTGGTTGCTAAATTTCGCAAACGCTGTGCCATAATTCTCAATTAAGGTTTCACGGAAGTTTTTCTCAAACTGCGCGCGCTGTGCTGCTGAACTGTATTGATTCGTCGCATAAGTACCCATCACAATACGGGTAAATGCTTGCGCATCTACATACGGATCAAGGTTTTGACGCACAATCGTTTTGACCAATGCTGGATTGTTCTGCAATTTAGCATGATCTGCTTTTAAACGTGCAATCAAGCTATCGGCAACTTTTTTCACAAAAGCTGGTGGCGCTTCTGCAGGTGCAGCAAATGCAGTTCCTGCCAACATGGTTGAAAGTACACTTACCGCCAGAGTTTGCTTTAAAAGTGTTTTCACGGACAATCTCCTTCATTACTCAACAAATAACACTTCTGCATCTGTTGTTTCAGCTGTCGCTGTATCTTTATCTGCATCTGACGCTACGTTGGATGTTTTCGCTGCACCGCCAGTAATAAACTTACTGATTAAATCTTCTAAATCCATGGTGCCTTGCGTGTTGGCAATACTTTCGCCACGCTTCACAAAGTTCAAACCACCACCTGGAACCACTTTGAGATATTTCTCACCCAATAAACCATTGGTTGCTACCATTATGTAAGCATCTTCATCAATACTGGTGATGGATTTCATGTTACCCAACAGTTGTTGTTCCATTTCTTTTTGTTGCTGAGGATTTGCTTCTTGGTATTCTGCACTGTAACGCAATTCTTCAAGCGCATAATTTTGCACTGTTTTTAGTTGTTCAGGATTAAAACTGGTCAACTTGCCATCCAGTTCAAATTCAACTGTAGCCAAACGCGATACAGGGTCTAGGGTAATATCATTGACGCGACCAATGGTGACACCGCTCATAGTGACTTTGGCGCGTGGTTTTAAACCATTCACGTTGTCAAAAGTTGCGGTCATATTGTAACTGTCGCGCAAATTGGTACCCACCAATCCACTGACTTTCATAGCCAAGAAAAATAATGCAATGCCTGTCAAAATGACAAATACACCTACGGCCAGCTCACTTGTACGTGATTTCATTAAACACCTCCGAACATGACCGCAGTCAACACAAAATCAAAACCTAAAACACATAATGAAGAATACACCACGGTTCGTGTGGTCGACGTCGCAATGCCTTCCGATGTTGGAACACAGGCATAGCCTTGATATACTGCAATCCAAGTACAAATTAATGCAAAAACAAAACTTTTAATAATTGTGCCATTAAAAATATCTTTATAGAACTGCACGCTGCTTTGCATACCGCTCCAGAAAGAACCTTCATCGACACCTAGAAAATCGACCCCAACCATTTTGCCGCCCATAATGCCAACCGCAGCAAAAATAATGGAGAGCATTGGCAGGCTGACAATTCCTGCCCATAAACGTGGTGACACGATACGCTTGAGTGGGTCTACCCCAATCATTTCCATACTGGCCAATTGTTCTGTGGCTTTCATCAAACCAATTTCTGCAGTTAAGGCAGAGCCTGCACGTCCTGCAAATAACAGTGCAGCCACTACAGGTGCCAGTTCACGCAATAAAGTCAAAGACACCATGGTGCCTAACATGGCTTCTGAACCGATATTGACCAAAATGGAGTAGCCTTGTAAGCCCAAGACCAAACCAATAAATAAACCCGACACCGCAATAATCAATAACGACATCACGCCAACACGGTACATTTGGTACAGGAACAGCTTCACCCCAAGCAGGGTTGGCATGGAAAATAGAATTTGCAACAACATTTGGGTGGCGACACCAATGCCACGAACACGCTCAATGACGCGTTGACCTAATGCGGCAATAGCATTCATGAACGCACCTCATCACTTAAATAAGCCCGATGGCTAAATTGATAATCGACTGGCCCTTCGGCAGCGCCTGTTAAGAACTGACGTACAAATGCCGATTCATGCTGTTTTAATTCTGCAGGTGTACCTTCGCCCTGAATCACGCCTTCCGCGATAATATAAATGTAGTCGGCAATTGATAAAGTTTCACCAACATCATGCGAGACGATAATAGTGGTTAAATCCAACGCTTCACGCAACGAGCGGATTAAACGAGTCAACACACCTTTTACAATCGGGTCTTGCCCTGCAAATGGTTCATCATACATGATCAATTCAGGGTCTAACGCAATCGCACGCGCCAATGCCACGCGACGGTTCATCCCGCCTGAGAGTTCTGCAGGCATGAGCTGTTCTGTGCCACGCAAACCGACTGCTTCAAGTTTTAAAGCCACCAGTTCTGCAATTAAATGTTCAGGCAACTGGGTATGTGCACGCAATGGAAACGCGACGTTTTCATATACGCTCATATCGGTAAATAACGCACCGCTTTGGAATAACATGCCCATACGTGCGCGCGCAGCAAACAACTCCTGACGCGACATTTGCGCAAGATTTTTTCCATCCAGAAAAATATCACCATGATCGGGAGTCAACTGACCACCAATCAAACGTAATAACGTGGTTTTACCAGTACCTGAAGGTCCCATAATGGCAGTAATTTGACCACGGCGAATCTTTAAACTGACATTTTCGAAAATGACACGTTTCCCTCGTTTAAAGCTCAGTTCATTGACTTCAATCAATGACGGCTCATGTTGAGGCATTGGATTATTCATAGCTGAGGGTCTTCCTGCATTTTTTCAGCACGCATACTATAAAGGATTGAAGCGCAAAATGTTATCTAGCAAATTTTTAAAAACTGTGCACGTATTGTTCAAGCAGTCTTATTATTGTTATTTAAATCACTTTTAGGACAGCAACAATTTAAAAGTAAGAAGAAATAATATAATACATTAAATTGCATAAGATGAGTGCTAAACCAATATACGGCATCATTCCCTCTCTCGTCTGCATGAGCAATCGTAAGCTATTGATGTTCATAATTAGCAAATAGAGTTAAAAACGTGACCTATTATACATTTTATTTATCTAAAGCAAAAATATTTAACATAAAAAAACCAGTGCTGAGCACTGGTTTTTCTTTATACAAATGACTATCGCGGTTTTAGTCGTTAAATTTACGACGTGGGCGATCAAAACCACCTTCACGGCGTGGACGATCTGAATTGAACTCGCGACGTGGACGATCTTCGCCACCAAAAGAACGCTTAGGACGATCATCAAACGAACGTGGTTGACGGTCACCAAAACCACCTTCACGACGTGCAGGACGATCACCAAAATCACGTTTTGGACGATCACCGAAGCTACCTTCACGACGTGGTTTGTAATCTACGCGGTTGCCACGGTTGTCATCATTCGCATCAAAACGCGGCTTATCGTTGAAGCCACCTTCGCGACGCGGACGATCTGAATTAAATTCACGACGTGGACGATCATCAAATGAACGCTGTGGACGATCACCAAAACCACCTTCGCGGCGTGGACGATCTGAATTAAATTCACGACGTGGACGGTCTTCAAATGAACGCTGTGGACGATCACCGAAACCACCTTCACGACGTGGACGGTCTGAGTTGAACTCGCGACGCGGACGATCTTCACCAAATGCAGGACGTTCACCACGTGGTTTGTCATCAAAGCTGCGACGTGGACGATCATCACCACCTTCACGACGTTTAAAGTTGCTTTCGCCTTCAAAACGACGACCGCCACCAAAACCGCCACGACCACCGCGACCGCCATCACGACGACCACGACCACCGTCACGACCAGAACGTGCTGGAGGTGGAGATGGCTCTAAGCCTTCAATTTCAGAAACGCTTAAACGTGCATCTAAGAAATCTTCCAACGCACGGATTTTGCCGCGCTCACGGTAAGTTGCCAAAGTAATCGCGTTACCAGTACGACCCGCACGACCTGTACGACCAATACGGTGTACATAGTCTTCATTTTTCATTGGTAAACCGAAGTTAATCACGTGAGAAATAGTTGGTACGTCTAAACCACGTGCTGCAACGTCTGTTGCAACCAAGATTTTTGCACGGCCTTCGCGAATGCTGCGTAAACGACGGTTACGAACGGTTTGTGGCATTGCACCGTGTAGTGCAACAACCGAGTGACCCGCTTCAGCCAATTCTTCAGCCAGCATATCGGTATCTTCTTGAGTAGATGCGAATACAACCGCTTGATCTACACCTTCATCAGATAACCAGTGTGACAATAATTTTTTCTTGTGCTCGAAACCATCAGTCCAGTGTAAAGTCTGGGTGATGTCCATATTCGTTGAGTGACCTGTTTCAATCGCAATACGTACAGGCTCATTCATCATGCGTTCTGCAAGTGTGATAATACGGCTTGCAAAAGTTGCAGAGAACATCAAGGTTTGCTTACGGTTAGCAGCTAAATCGCTAATCGCTTCTAGGTCTTCAGAGAAGCCTAAATCGAGCATACGGTCAGCTTCGTCTACAATTAAGGCATCAACTTTATCAAGTTTGATTTGACGACGGTTCACCAAGTCAAGTAAACGACCTGGAGTCGCTACAACCACTTGCGCACCTTTTAATTGTTGGATTTGCTTACCAAAAGGCATACCACCCATGATTGCTGCAATACGTACACCTTTCATGTGACGTACAAATGCAATCGCGTCTTGGCTAACTTGTTGAGCCAATTCACGTGTTGGGCAAAGCACTAAAATTGACGGCTGAGTAATAGCTTTCATACGCTCTTTAAATGGTACGAAAGTATCTTGATTAGCAAGCGCGTTTAAAGTTGGGAGTAAAAATGCAGCAGTTTTACCAGAACCTGTTTGGCTAGATACCAATAAGTCTTTACCTTCAAGTGCCGCTGGGATCGATTGTTCTTGAACAGGAGTCGGCGTAGTAAAGTTCAAGCCTTCTAAAGCTTGTTGTAAAGATTCATGTAAAGAAAAATCAGCAAAAGTTTTGCTCATAGAGATTTTCACCCTGAAAATGGGTGCTCCATTAAATAAAGTCAGATGGACATCGGCAAAAAGCGGTACAGCAATTATCGCTGACAATTTAAGATTCAGCGGCGATCCGAGTAACGACGATGTGATATAACGCACGCATGATTACGGCTTAACCTGAAGGAATCGCTTTAGCGATTGGGGCGCGAGATATCGTCCTCTCTTTGGACCGCACGCGCATACACAATGATTAGAAGAGAAATGTTCAGGTAATGAACAGAAATTAAGTGCGTGCGCGGATTATAGCAGGATTATTTTAAAAGTCACCTTATTTAATCGACTTTTGCTGTTTTTTGTGTAAACAGTGATAGATTCTGCTTTTATGGCTAGTATATGGACGATAACAACAGATTTAAAACCAGCAGTTTTAGACCGTTAGGTAAAAGAAAAGCCCTCAGGATGAGAGCTTTGCTAAGTGTCTTATTTAAGTATAAATATGATCAGCTGATTATTTTGCTGCTTCGCCCCAAGCAGGCACAACCGCTTTCATAAGTGGTTTTAACATTTTCATTGAACATGCCAAAACTTGCCCATTTTCCATAGAGTCGCTGCCACCACGTGCATCGACCACAGTACCGCCCGCTTCTTTCACAATTAACTCACCCGCAGCAATATCCCACGGTTTTAAGCCAAGTTCAAAATAACCATCTAAACGACCTGCAGCCACATAAGCCAAGTCTAATGCAGCAGAACCTGCACGGCGGTATTGAGCGCCTGCTTCTGTCACATTCAATAAACTTTCAAAATGGTTTTTGGCATAAGAAACAATTTCGCCATCGCGCTTAGCACGATAAGCATGACCCACTGCCAAGAAGGTGTTGTCTAAACTGTCTTTTACATTTACACGAATACGACGTTGATTCATCATCGCACCACGGCCACGGCTCGCAGAGAACAACTCATCTTTTACAGGATCGTAAATAACACCGTGCTGTGTCACACCTTTGTGTTGCACTGCAATCGAAATACAGAAATGAGGGAAACCGTGAACAAAGTTTAGCGTGCCATCTAAAGGATCAATCACCCAACACCAGTCGGCATCGTGACCTTTGCCTTCCTGCATGCCAAATTCTTCGCCCAGGAAGCTGTGATTTTTATAACTTTTGCGTAATGTATCAATGGTCAATTGCTCGAGGTAACGATCTACGCGCGTTACAGGACCATCAATGCCTTTTTCTTCGACTTGTAGATCGAGTTTATGACGATTCTGATGCGCTTTTAAAAGCTCTTGACCAACTGTTTGAGCCGCACGCGCAGCCATCACCACCATAGGTTCCATTGAACACCCACTACAAATTTGAAGAGTTTGATAAAGAATAATGCATGAAAGCCCCAATATTTTAGCAAATATTGAGGCTTTTGGGGAAGAAGTGTTGCTAAAAATTAATTCAATATAGATTGATGCAGTTTTTGCCAAGCATTTTGCATTGATTTTTCAATGCCTTGTGCATCTAAACCTGCCTGTTGCAGCATTTGACCATGTGTCGCTTGTTGCATAAAGCTATCTTCTAAACCTAAATGAATAATCGGTTTGACAATCTGGGCCTTCGCCAAGTATTCACTCACGGCACTGCCTGCACCACCCATAATCGCATGCTCTTCTACAGTGACGAATAATGCAGTGCTGTCTGCAATCTCAGCTAACAGTTTTTCATCCAATGGCTTCACAAAACGCATATTCACCACACGTACTGCGACATCATGCTGCTGAGCAAATGCTTCTGCCGCCTCAACTGCCGCTTGCACACGGCTACCAAAAGCCAGCACTGAAATATAGTCATCATATTGTGGATTAAACTGCGCCACAATTTCAGCTTGTCCTAATGGAATTGCTGTCATTTGCTGCTGAATTTCGACACCCAAACCATGCCCGCGTGGATAACGCACTGCTGCAGGACCGTTATATAAATAAGCCGTGTGCAGCATTTGACGACATTCATTTTCGTCTTTTGGCGCCATAATCACGATATTCGGTACGGTACGCATATAGGCATAGTCGTAAGCACCTGCATGGGTTGGACCATCTTCACCCACCAAACCTGCACGATCGATGCCAAAAGTGACATCTAAGTTTTGCAAAGCGACATCATGAATCAGTTGGTCATAACCGCGCTGCAAGAAGGTAGAGTAAATCGCCACCACAGGCTTTAAACCTTCGCAGGCCATGCCCGCAGCCAAAGTCACGGCATGCTGTTCGGCAATCGCGACGTCAAAATAGCGTTCAGGAAATTGTTTGGCAAATTGCACCATGCCCGAACCTTCGCACATGGCTGGCGTAATTGCCAATAAACGCGAATCTTGTTCTGCCTGATCACATAACCACTGCCCAAATACATCAGAATATTTAGGTGCGGTGACAAGCGCAGCTTTGGCATGAATTTTACCAATGGCGTGATATTTAATTTGATCGGCTTCGGCAGGCGCAAAACCTTTGCCTTTTTTGGTGTAAACGTGAATTAAACGTGGACCTTTACGTTTTTTCAGTGCATTGAACACATGTGTGAGTTGTTCAACATCATGTCCATCGAAAGGGCCGAAATAATCAAACCCAATCGCTTTAAATAAGTTGTCAGCAGCTTCAGTAGCAGCACAGTGCAAACGCGAGTTATACGTCCACTTTGGATGTGGCTGCACGTAAGCTTCACCTGTTTCACTGACATAAACCGATTCACCACGCTCCCAAATAGCAGCAAGATGTTTGGCAAAGCCGCCTGTGCTGCATGAAATTGACATATCGTTGTCATTCAGCACCACCATCATATCGGCTTGGTGGGCCACTGCATCATTCATGGCTTCAAAAGCCATACCTGCCGTCATGGCACCATCGCCAATAATGGCAACAACTTCACACGGGTTTTGTTGATAACGTCGTGCCAACGCCATCCCCAATCCTGCAGAAATTGCTGTTGAGGAGTGACCAACGCCAAAGGTATCAAAAATAGATTCTTCACGCGCAGGGAATGCAGCCAAACCATCTTTGGCGCGAATGGTGGTGAGTTGCTCGCGGCGTCCTGTTAGGGCTTTATGCGGATAAGCCTGATGACCGACATCCCAAATTAAGCGATCGTGTGGGGTATTAAAGCAATAATGCAGCGCAACGGTCAGTTCGATCACGCCTAAGTTTGCGCCAAAGTGTCCTCCACTTTGACCTGCGGCATACAAAATGAATTGACGTAACTCATCTGCCACCTGTGGAAGCTGGCTTTGCGCGAGTAAACGTAATTGCTGCGGATGGTCAATCGCATCGAGCAATGGTGTTACAGGGCGTTGAGTTGGAATTTCTGTATACAGCATATGTGGCAAAGCCTTCTAAAGCCTGGCAAATCCTAAGCGAGGTCAATGGGAATTACTCGATCATATAACCGAATGGTATTACCTTCAATCAGCCACATTTCTAGCGATGTAGTTTTGAGCAGTGATTTCAGTTGGGCACACGTTGGGTGGGTAGATTATCCTGAATAATCTAACTATTTATCAACCATTATCGTGCGCTTTATACAAAAAAGAAAATCTTCTGTATAAATTCGTGTTCGCTATTCTACTAATGTCTGAGCATTACGCTATACTTTAAACAATTTATCGACTATTTCACGAGTTAAACAGTGCCGATTAAGTTTGTCGCAACCTCACGATTACCGACCGCATTTGGTGAATTCAACATTACGGTATTTCAAGATCCTGAAACTGGCGAAGAACACGTGGCATTATCCAAAGGTTTGGACACTGCGCCAACCCAGCCCGTTCTGGTACGGATTCACTCAGAATGTTTAACTGGCGATGCTTTCGCGTCTTTAAAATGCGACTGTGGCCCACAGCTTCAAGCCACTCAACGTCTGATTAATGACGCAGGACAAGGTGTGATTTTATATTTACGCCAAGAAGGTCGCGGGATTGGCTTGACCAATAAAATTCGTGCTTATGCCCTGCAAGATCAAGGACATGACACGGTGGATGCCAATTTAATGCTGAATTTACCTGCCGATGCACGTCGCTATGATATGTGCAGCATTATGCTAGATCATTTGCAGGTTAAAGCTGTGCGCTTAATCACCAACAACCCTTTGAAAATTCAAGCATTACAGGAACAAGGGATTACGGTGGTAGACCGTGTGCCTTTAACTGTGGGTCTAAATCCATTCAATGAAGAATATTTGCAAACCAAACACGAACGCATGGCGCACATGTATGATAAAGGTGACTTCTGAGTCACCTTTTAATTTTTGAATTAAATAATTTCTACTCAACTTACTTAAATCGTCATCGAAAAAATACGATTATTCGGCATACGGCGTTTTAAACGCAAATCAAAGGCCATACAAATATTGCGCACAAAAGGTTTACCTTTTTCCAAAATCTGAATGTGCTGATCTTGAATGAGCAGTAATTCATCTTCCTGCATTTCCTGTAACTGTTGCAGCACTTGCTCAATTTCAGGAAATGCCAATTCTGGACTGGCCCACGACGTTTCAAAGCTGCACATTAAATTTAAAATATGCTGACGTATTACCAAATCTTCCCGATCCAGCACATGCCCTTTAAACACAGGAATTTCATTGCAGGCTAAACGGGCATAATAATCTTCAATGCTTTTTTCATTTTGCGCAAAGCTATACCAACTGTCGCTAATAGATGAAACACCCAAGCCAATCATAAGCTGCGTTTTAGATGCGGTATAGCCCATAAAATTACGGTGCAAGGTACCATTTTTAAACGACTGATACATACCATCACGTTCTAAGGCAAAGTGATCCATCCCAATTTCATGATAACCATAGGCCAAAAGACGCTGTTTGCCTTCTTCATAGCACTGACGTTTTAATTCATCTTTAGGTACATCTTCATCTTTAAAACCACGCTGCCCATTGCCTTTAATCCATGGCACATGCGCATAACTGTAAAATGCCAAACGGTCTGGCATTAAACGTTGGGTCTGCTCAATGGTATTCAGTACATCGTCTAGATTTTGAAAGGGCAAACCAAAAACCAAATCATGTGAAATAGAATCATAGCCAATTTCACGCGCCCACTCGGTCACACGTTGCACATGCTCAAAAGGCTGCATCCGATGAATGGCGCGCTGCACTTTTTCATTATAATCCTGCACGCCATAACTGACCCGACGAAAACCCAAGTCATATAAGGCCTGTAAATGTTCGCGGGTGGTGTTATTGGGATGACCTTCAAAACTAAATTCGTGCTGTTCTGCCACTTTGGCTTTTGCCAGAATGCCTTGAATGAGCTGCGTCAAATGTTCGACAGAAAAGAAAGTTGGTGTGCCACCGCCCAAGTGAATTTCTTTAATGATGGGAGTGCTTTCGAGCAATTGGCAATATAAGTCCCACTCTTTTAATAACGCCTGAATGTATGGCTGTTCAACTTCATGGCGTTTGGTGACACGTTTATGACAGCCACAAAAAGTGCATAGACTTTCGCAAAATGGCAAATGAATATACAGACTAATGCCTTCGCTGGCATTAGATTCATCAAAAGAACGCTTCAGCGTCTGCTGCCATGCCTCGGCTGAAAAAGTAGCATCATCCCAATAAGGTACGGTTGGATAACTGGTATAACGTGGTCCAGGCACATTGTATTTTTGAATTAAAGAATTTGCCTGCTGTGTCATCCACTCTGCCCCATTCAGTTAATTGCTGCTGACTAAAATTTAGATTGTAAAAACTATTGTGCTGAGCTTAGGCATGGAAATCAACCTAGTCTTTTGCTCGGAATACATGCTGAAATACAAAGCACCTTGCACAATTGCCTGAGCGATTTGCAGCAAACTGGATAAACCCCTTAATTTTTAGACAGTTTTATGTTTTGATGTAAGCCATTTTATTTTTATCCTGAGGTGGCCATGTCGCATCCTACTCACGCGGATATTCAACGTGTACGTGAATTTCTTCTCGATTTGCAGGCGCGAATTTGTGCGGCTTTAGAACAACAAGAACAGGCAGGTGGCGGAAGCGCACAGTTTGAAATTGATGACTGGCAACGTCCTGAAGGTGGCGGTGGTCGTTCCCGTGTCTTACAAAACGGTACAGTCATTGAAAAAGGCGGGGTGATGTTTTCGCATATCAATATTTCAAAACTGCCTGCTTCTGCAACTGAGCGTCATCCCAATATTGCAGGCGTACCTGCGCAAGCGATGGGTGTATCATTGGTAATTCACCCGAAAAACCCGCATGTACCCACCTCGCACGCCAATGTGCGTTTATTTGTCGCTGAACCTGAAGGACAACCGCCAATTTGGTGGTTTGGTGGTGGTTTTGACCTGACACCATTTTATCCAAATGATGAAGATGTGTTGGCATGGCACCAAACAGCACATGACTTATGTGCGCCTTTTGGCGATCAAGTCTATGCAGAACATAAACAATGGTGTGATGACTATTTTTATTTAAAGCACCGTGATGAACAGCGTGGCGTGGGTGGTTTATTTTTTGATGATCTGAATCAATGGGACTTTGACACCTGTTTCAACTATATTCAGGCGGTGGGTAACGGTTATTTGGCTGCAATTCTGCCTATTTTTGAGCGTAATCGTGACAAAGCCTATACCGAAGCACAACGTGAGTTCCAGCTTTACCGTCGTGGACGTTATGTGGAATACAATCTGGTCTATGACCGTGGCACTTTATTTGGCTTGCAGACAGGTGGACGGATTGAGTCCATTTTAGTCAGCTTACCGAACTTGGCGGGATGGTCGTACCGTCCTGAATGGGCAGAAGATTCCGCAGAGAAAAAACTCACCGACTATTACTTAAAACCACGCGATTGGTTAAATCTCAAGACGAGTTAAAGCTCGCGACTGGTGAAACCTTGCGTACATCGCAGTGTAAAAAAGATCACATTCAAGGTTCAAAAAAGCGATTCTTCCACGAATCGCTTTTTTACTTACAAACTTTATTGCTTATTTTCAAATCAATAAATATGCACAGCATGAATTAACTGTCATGATAGTGCGGATGGATTTTAATAGATGATGTGACCGCGCACCCTATTCGACCATGCACAAATAGGATTTAACTATCCATACATCAAACCATGAGTCAAAGGCGAATTCATCAAACTGTCAAAGCCTTATGTTACACTGCGCCACATCTGTCAGGAGATCCGCATGTTTAGCCCGCTGTTCAAACACAAAATCTTTTTATTTTGGGCAACCTTTGCCATGTTACTTGGCTCAATTTGCATGACCTTTATTTTTGAAAGTCATCTTTCAGATGGCTTAGCCATTAGTAGCAGCATTTTAGCGGGCATTGCCATGTTCGTGATTGCCACTATTTTGGTATTAGAAACCGTTTTAGAGATTTGTAATCCTTAAGTCCAAAGACTCCCACCGTTTTATACCACCATAGGCTTTAGTCCGCGCTGAATTTGACGTATATTGATGCACATTTCAGCACATGGATTTTGGCAAATGCGCAAACAATTTGCCGTGATTGGCAACCCAATTGAACAATCACGTTCTCCTGAACTGCATCATGCCTTTGCAGAAAAAACAGGCATTGACCTGCAATACAGCAAACGCCTTGCCCCTCTTGATGGTTTTAGAGACAGTGTTGCAGACTTTTTTAATCAGGGCGGTGTAGGCATGAATGTAACCGTGCCTTTTAAAGAGCAAGCATTTGCCCAATGTGGCGTATTAACCGAACGTGCCAAAATTGCCAAAGCAGTCAATACCTTGTGGATGCAAGATGGTGTTTTGCATGGCGACAATACCGATGGTCAGGGTTTGGTTGATGCCATTCGTGCTTTGGGCTGGAATTTAGAGCACAGTGATATTTTGATTATTGGCGCTGGTGGTGCAACCCGCGGGGTAATTTATCCGTTGGTACAAGCAGGCGCAAAAAAAATTGTGATTGCCAACCGCACCCTTGCCCGTGCTGAACAACTGGTTGCTGACCTACAAGCTGCCGTACCGCAAGCAGAATTACAAGCCATGGCACTTACCGATTTAACAGGTCAATTTGATTTAGCCATTAATGCGACGTCTGCCAGCTTAACGGGAGATGCCCTCACCTTGCCTGAGTGTTTGCAGTTTAATTTTGCTTATGAAATGGCTTATGGCAAACCTTCGAGCTTTTTAGAACAAGCCAAAGCGCGTGGCGTACCGACATCGGAAGGTTTTGGCATGCTGGTCGGACAGGCGATTGAATCTTTTTATATTTGGAATGGCGTGAAACCTGAATTAAAAGATTTCCTCTAAATCATCACCAAATAAAAATAGCCCTTGAGCAGCAAAGGGCTATTTTTTTATTTAAACTGGGCAATCTTGTTGAACGCTGATTGCCCATTTTTCACCCACGGTTTATTTTACAAATTTCTGCATATCTTCATACACATCCATATATAACTCATAATCAATCTGTTCAGCCTGATCTTCAGTTAAAGTGCGAATTGAATTTTGGCTCAATTTGCCCTGCTGACGATCAACATACGTCTGCCCCAAAATGTGTGCCGTTTTCTTTAAATTCTCCAAGTCAGGCACATCCCAATCATAAGCTGCTTCATAGGCTTTTAAATATTGCTGAGCAAATATCTGTTGTGGTTGCTTGTATTGCTGTTTCAGCTTACGCCATTCAAGTGCGACTTTATTTTCATCGACTGCATCTTCAGTCAAATTATTGATACGACGACCAATTGCATTATTGAATTGCTCATCTTCTTCTAAATGATGCTTGGCTTGTAAAGCTTCAATCCGTTTTAGCGCGGCACCTTTCGGGTCATAGTAGCGCTCATCACTGAACCAATAGGCATACACTTCTGCCATTTCCTGCAAGGTTTGTGGACTAAGATTTTTTACCCACGTACTTTGCTCTGCTGCCATGTGCACTAAAAATAAAGTCTGATAAGTCTGACTAAAAGATTCTGTTTGTTGATAGGTTTTTTGTGCCAACTGCGCTAATTCTTCATCATAACTTAAGGCAGGTTTTACAGTGGTCTTATCTTTATTTTCTGCAGTTTCCTGCTCCAAAGTCCGCCCTAAATTTGTCACCCATTTTTCTAAAATTGAGTCTTTACTGACTTCTTGAATGGATTTGGCTTGACGCAGCGCACTACGGTCAATTTTGCTGGCTTGCCCATAATTCGCAATGCTGACATCGTTATACACATGAATTGTGCCGTAATTTTCGCGTTTAAATTGCAGTGCATAATCAATTTTTGCAGCACGCCCCTGATCATCTAAAGCCACATCAATTTGCATCGGTGTTTTTTTATCTTTAGGTGTAGCATTCATAATCTGTTGAATTTCAGCCTGATGTTTTTGCCACAAAGCTGCGAAAGCAGCGGCATCGACCAATTGTTCCGAACGATATGGTTCAAAAACTTTAGCTAGCTTTTCTTGCGGTGAAGCAAAGTGCTCATCCAATACCGATTGTGCCTGCTCAGCACGATTTGGACTAAATGCTTCTAATTCATAGGCATAAGCACAGTAGGTTAAATCCCCGACTTTGGCTGTTTTTGCTGTTTCGATCAAATGCTGACAGTCTTGTTCGCTTAGCATACTTGCGGTGCTTGCTGAATCTTCTGCCTGCTCAGCAGCCGCTTCAACGGCTTGTTCAGCTGCGATCATGGCATCTTCACTGGCATCTGCTGAATAATCTGCCACATTACTCACTGTCGTTTCAGTTGCATAAAATTTCTGACTGACCAAATCACGTAAAGCAAGGGTGGCTTGATACGCCACAAAAGCCTCTTGGCTCATGCCATAATCTTCAGCAGTTTCATTGTGTTTCAAGTAGTCTTCAACACTTTCTTTGGCCGATGTATCTTGTGTAGTTTCAACTTGCTCAGTAGCATCTTCAGTTGTGGTCGCCTGCCCCAATACGGTCTGTTGCAAATACGGTGCATTGACCTGATCAAACATGGCAAGCTGCAGCAACATATCTTCCAAGCTACTGTTCAAACGTATTTTTTCACTAATTTTTTGCTGACGTTCTTGTGCAGTTAAAGATAATTTTTGAATGTGATTAGAATCTGCCAATACATACGGCACCGCATTCATGGCTTTTAAATATTCGGCAAATTGTGCCACTTTAATCCGCTCAAAATCGGCTTTGTATTTAGAAAAGTCGATATAGGCAAAGTCATTTTGACTATCTTTATTTACCAAATAAGGCAACAAAGAAAAATAATTGGTATAGAACTTATATTCATTAAAATCGACCACCATCGGTACTTTCATTTGCACCAAAAGTGTCGGTTTTTCATAACGTGCTGCCACATTCAAAGCAGCAATTTTTTGCCGATAATGCACCGAGCCATCGTAGCTAAACTGAGTGTCATTCAATACATTTAACACAAAATTAAAAGGACTCGATTTTTCGATTGCCCCTGCAGCATAGGAAGCAGAGTTTTGTTCCTTAGCCATTGCCGTATATAAGTTTTGTTTTTCTTGTGTACTTAAACGGACTTTTTGCTGTTTTAAATACTGATCTAATTGCTTTTTAAGTACAGGATCGAGTGTAGCAGGAGCAGCATCCGCTACTTTTAGTATTGCTTCAACTAAATTGCTCTGTACCCGTAATTTGCCCTGAAAGTCATAACTTGGCGTTTCAAAGATGGCATTTAACCCTGTAATTGCCTTTTGTTCTATACTTGCCGTCTGATTGGAATTGGTCTTAATGACATGCTGCGAACAACCTGTAGCAGCTAAACTAAAAAGACATAAAGATAAATATTTTAATTGTATCTTCATTGCTAAACACCTTATATTCATTATAGATTGGTCTGTTCAAACATATAGATTATGATACATTGTAACATAACACTTCATTCGTTTTTGTAAGGTGAATAATTTTCACTATTCGCATTTCTGACATTTTTATTCGCTATTCTTATCAATGTTTTTTGATCATGAGTGTGAATAATCAACATATCGATACAGATAATCCAAAACTATTTCTAAATTAGGATTAAGACTATGCCAGCATATAAAGCCCCATTACACGATATTCGTTTCTTAATGAACGAAGTGCTTGATTACCCGACCCACTACAAAAATCTTTCTAACGGTGAACTTGCGGACGCAGATACAGTCGATATGATTTTGGAAGGTGCAGCAGATTTCTGTGAAAATGTACTTTCTCCTCTTAATCAATCAGGCGATGAAGAAGGCTGTCATTTTGAAAATGGCAATGTGACCACACCGAAAGGCTTTAAAGAAGCCTATGACCAATTTGTGCAAGGTGGCTGGCAAGGTCTGTCTTACCCTGAACAATACGGCGGTCAAAACCTGCCAATGTCGCTAAACCTCATCAAATCTGAAATGATGGGTACAGCAAACTGGTCATTCCAAATGTATCCAGGTTTAAGCGTGGGTTGTATCAACACCATTATGCAATTTGGTACAGACGCGCAAAAAGATACCTATTTACCGCACTTGGTTGCAGGTACTTGGTCAGGCACCATGTGTTTGACTGAACCACAATGTGGTACCGACTTAGGTCAGGTAAAAACCAAAGCAGAACCACAAGCTGATGGTACTTATGCAATTTCAGGCACCAAAATCTTTATTTCTGCAGGCGAACATGACCTGACTGAAAACATCATTCATATTGTGTTAGCGCGCCTCCCAGATGCACCTGCAGGCACGAAAGGTATTTCATTATTTATCGTACCGAAATTCTTGCCAACAGCAGAAGGTACGGTGGGTGAACGCAATCCTGTCACTTGTGGCTCAATTGAACACAAAATGGGGATTCGCGCGTCTGCAACTGCAGTCCTAAACTTTGACAATGCCGTGGGTTATTTGATTGGTGAACCACACAAAGGCTTACATGCCATGTTTACCTTTATGAATACTGCGCGTATTGGTACAGCAATTCAGGGGATTTGCCATGCAGAATTGGCATTCCAAGGTGCATTGCCGTATGCCAAAGAACGTATGTCAATGCGTGCGCTTTCAGGTAAAAAAGACCCTGAAAAAGTAGCTGATGCAATCATTCACCATGCCGATGTACGTCGTATGCTCTTAACGCAAAAAGCCGTAGCAGAAGGTGGTCGTGCCATGATTTATCATGCTGCACAATTGGCAGATAAAATGAACGACGCTTTAATGCGTGGTGATACTGCTGCTTTTGAAGCGCATGATGACCATTTAGGTTTCTATACGCCAATCTTAAAAGGTTTCTTAACTGAAATGGGTTATGAAGCTGCCAACCACGGCATGCAAGTGTACGGCGGTCACGGCTATATTAAAGAATGGGGCATGGAGCAAATTGTACGTGATTCACGTATTTCTACCTTATATGAAGGTACAACTGGCGTTCAGGCGCTCGACTTGATTGGTCGTAAAGTGTTGTTAAGCTCTAAAGGTAAAGTGATTCGTGACTATACCGCTGAAATTTTGAAATTCTGTGGTCAGCATGCACGTAACAAATACATGCGTCGTTTTGCATGGGACTTAACCAAGCTATGTGCTCAATGGAACGCATTAACCGTGCGCATTATGTTGGCAGCACGTAAAGACCGTGACATCGTATCCAGTGCTTCAGTAGACTTCTTGATGTTCTCTGGTTATGTGATGATGGCTTATTTCTGGGCGCAACAAGCGGCTGTGGCTTCGACCAAATTGGCTGAAGGCAATGGTCAGGAAACACCTGAGTTCTATAAAGCCAAAATCAAAGTTGCAGATTTCTACTTTGAGCGTTTATTGCCACGTACCCAAGGTCATGCAGAAGCAATGGTCAATCCATCTAAAACCATGACTGCATTAGCACCAGAACATTTTAGTTTTGACTACTAAAATATTCTAAGCAGATGTAAATCAAAAGAGCGCGTAATGCGCTCTTTTGGTGTTTACTTCAGAAAGTCAGTACTCGAATCTACACATCAATTAAAATTACTTTTAATGTGCTGTTGGAAAACCATGAAATACCCACTGAATCAGATATAAAATCAGAAAAATTAAAATCACTAGACATAAAATTTCTAGTCGTTTCATTCAATTCGCTTCTTAGCCTTGTCTTCTAGCAACATAAGCTGTCATTAAAAAGTAAACATGTATTCTTTTCCGAATTGGTTTGATACTCTCTCCACCCATTGCTCTATTTTATCAGCTGTCATGACTTGAAAATCTCGCCAATAATATTTCATCTGCTTCCA
>NZ_JAYFSK010000016.1:0-49615 GCF_041464035.1 Acinetobacter sp. AL9
CCTATTTAAGTGATGTGCTGAAAAGGTTACCGACACACAAAGTGACCCAAATTGAAGAATTGCTGCCGCACTGCTGGAAACCTAAATCGAATTAAAAAATAGGTATGGGATTCAGCGGACGCTTACATACCAAATTAACTCTTATCATATACTTTATCTCTCAAATGTGGCTAATTTTTCAGCATAAAAAAATCCCCAATATTGGGGATTGAGTGCTAAATAAAATCAAGCTCTTCAAAATTTGACTTATTTAAGCATACCTTGATCTTTTAATACTTGCCACATGGTAGAACCCAGTTCTGCAGGGCTACGCGTATAAGCAATTCCAGCACGCTCAAAGGCTGCAAATTTTTCTTCCGCAGTGCCTTTACCGCCTGAAATAATTGCACCCGCATGTCCCATACGCTTACCTTTAGGTGCCGTCACTCCTGCAATATAACCCACCACAGGTTTGCTGACATTCGACTGGATATATTCCGCAGCCTCTTCTTCTGCTGTACCACCAATTTCACCAATCATAATAATCGCATCGGTATCTGGGTCGTCTTGGAACAGTTTTAAAGCATCAATTTGGTTCATACCTGGAATCGGGTCACCACCAATTCCGATACAAGTCGATTGTCCTAAACCTAACTTAGTGGTTTGTGCCACAGCTTCATAGGTCAAAGTACCTGAACGTGAAATAATGCCAATTCGTCCTGGTTGATGAATATGCCCTGGCATGATGCCAATTTTACATTCGCCTGGTGTAATCACACCTGGGCAGTTTGGACCCACTAAACGTGTACCATTGCCATTGGTTTCTAAATAACGTTTGGCTTTGAGCATGTCGATGGTTGGCACACCTTCCGTAATCACCACAATCAAATCCACGCCTGAATCAACTGCTTCTACAATTGAATCTAAAACAAACGGTGCAGGTACATAAATCACCGATGCATCTGCGCCTGTTTCACGTACGGCTTCTTTCATGGTGTTAAATACGGGTAATTCCAAATGGGTTTGACCACCTTTTCCTGGCGTTACACCGCCCACCACTTTGGTGCCATAGTAAAGTGCTTGTGCTGAGTGAAAAGTCCCGTTCTTACCCGTAAAACCCTGAACCAATACTTTGGTGTTTTTATCAATTAATACGCTCATGCCTGATTCTCCTTAAGCTTTCACTGCAGCAACAATTTTTTCTGCAGCATCGGACAAGCCATTTGCAGAAATAAGTTTTAGTCCTGATTCATCCAGTAATTTAGCACCTAGCTCTGAGTTGTTTCCTTCTAAACGAACCACCACAGGCACAGTAACATTTACCTCTTGAACCGCTGCAATAATTGCTTCTGCAATCATGTCACAACGTACAATTCCACCAAAAATATTGATTAACACGCCTTTGACTGAGTGATCTGCCAAAATAATTTTAAAGGCTTCAATCACACGTTCTTTGGTTGCACCACCACCTACATCTAAGAAGTTCGCTGGCTGGCCACCATATAACTTAATAATATCCATCGTTGCCATTGCCAACCCCGCACCATTGACCATACAGCCAATGTTGCCTTCCAAAGCCACATAGTTCAGATCAAATTCTGAAGCACGCAATTCGCGCTCATTTTCTTGTGACTTATCTCGCAGCGCCAATACTTCAGGTAAACGGTACAACGCATTAGAGTCGATTCCGACTTTAGCATCGACACATAAAATCTCACCATTTTCGCGCACTGAAAGTGGATTAATTTCAAACAATGCAAAATCATTATCAATAAATGCCTGATAAGCCGCAGTCATAATTTTTACAAACTGAGTGATTTGGCTATCTTTTAGTTTTAAGGCGAAAGCAACTTCTCGCGCCTGAAATGGCAACAAACCCACTAAAGGATCAACTTCTACTTTAATAATTTTTTCTGGAGTTTCTTCTGCGACTTTTTCAATTTCAACCCCACCTTCGGTAGATGCCATAAAGGTGACACGACGGCTTGAACGATCTACCACAGCACCTAAGTACAATTCGCGCTCTACAGGATAGACATCTTCTGCAACCAAAATACTGTTTACCGGCTGACCATAAGCATCAGTTTGATAAGTGACCAAGCGTGTACCAATAATTTCATTGGCATAGTCTGCTGCTTCTTGTGCAGATTTTACGACCTTCACGCCGCCCGCTTTACCGCGACCACCTGCATGCACCTGAGCTTTCATCACCGCAAATTTACCGCCCAGTTGCTCGAAAGCTTGCACGGCTTCTACTGCTGTCGTGGCCAAAATGCCTTCTTGTACTGGCATACCATATTTTTTTAATAGCGCTTTTGCTTGATACTCATGTAGATTCATTGACTAACCTTTTACTACTTCTTTTATTCAGTTATCACCACTAATATCAAACCGAAGTTTTAATATTGCTTTCCTTGTGTGGTGTTTTTCCTATGCTCTTTACTTTTAGATGATTATTCCCATAAATACAACCATCAAATGCAAAAAGAGCGGCCTAAGCCGCTCTTTTTAGTTTTATTTGCGTTTACGCTGAATCGCGTGAATCGCACGCCCATCTACAGCTAAAGCGGCTTCATGCACCACTTCAGAGAAGGTTGGGTGACCAAATGTCATTAATTGTAAATCTTCAACTGAAGATACAAACTCAAGTGCAATCATACCTTGGTGAACGATGTCAGACGCAGCAGGGCCAATCACGTGCATACCCAATAAACGATCTGTTTTTGCATCTGCAACAAACTTCACGAAACCAGCACCTTCGCCTGCAGCTAAAGCACGACCATTTACCGCGAAACCGAATTGACCAGTTTTCACTTCGTGGCCTTTTTCTTTCGCTTGCTCTTCAGTTAAACCAACCCACGCCGCTTCAGGGTGTGTGTAGATTACTGAAATGATTGTGTCGTAGTTGACTTGTGCAGCATGACCATGAATACGCTCAACTGCCATTACGCCTTCTTCCATTGCTTTGTGTGCAAGCATTGGACCACGTACCAAGTCACCAATTGCATATACACCTTCAACAGAAGTTGCACACCAATCGTTTACTTCAACCAAACCACGTTCAGTCAGTTTAATACCGCAGTCATCTGCCAATAAACCTTCAGCATAAGCACGACGACCTACACAAACGATCAATTTATCGAAAGTTTGTTCTTTGTCTTCGCCGCCTTGGGTATATTTAACAGTCACTTCACGACCATTAACTTCAGTACCTGAAACTTTCGCACCGATACGGATATCCATACCTTGCTTGGTCAATAGTTTTTGGTAGTCTTTTGCCAAAGCTTTGTCAGCCATTGGTAAGAATGCGTCCATTGCTTCAAATACAACAACTTCTGCACCTAGACGACGCCATACTGAACCAAGTTCAAGACCAATTACGCCTGCACCAATCACACCTAAACGCTTAGGCACTTCTGGGAATTCTAATGCACCAGTAGAATCAACAATAATGTCTTGATCTACAGGAGCAACAGGAATATTTACAGGAACTGAACCAGTCGCAAGAATCACATACTTAGGCTCTAAAACTTGAGTTTCGCCTTCATGAGAAACGAACTCTACTTTTTTACCTGCAAGCAATTTACCCGTACCTTTTAACCACTCAACACCGTTACCTTTTAATAACTGATCAATACCGCCAGTTAATTGGTCAACGATTTTGTCTTTACGTGCTAATAGCTTCGCAAGGTCAAACTGTACTTCACCTGTAGTGATACCATGATCAGCCAAGTGATGAACCGTATCTTCATAACGATGTGAAGAATCAAGTAATGCTTTAGATGGGATACAGCCCACGTTTAAGCATGTACCACCCAAAGATGGTTTACCTTTGTGAATACGTTTTTCGATACACGCAACTTTAAAGCCAAGTTGAGCCGCACGAATTGCCGCTTCATAACCACCTGGGCCACCGCCAATAACAACAAGATCAAATTGTTGAGACATTTTTATCTCCAAAAATGGGCTTAGAGGATCGCTCCAAGCCCACTGATTTATTCTTTAGAATTAAAGGTCAAGGATGAGTTTAGCTGGCTCTTCTAACAATTCTTTGATTGTTACAAGGAAACCTACAGCTTCTTTACCATCAATTAAACGGTGGTCATAAGAAAGCGCTAAGTACATCATTGGCAAGATTTCAACTTGACCATTTACCGCCATAGGACGCTCTTGGATTTTGTGCATGCCCAAAATTGCAGTTTGTGGCGTGTTTAGAATTGGTGTAGATAACAATGAACCGAAAGTACCACCGTTAGTAATGGTGAATGTACCGCCAGTCATATCTTCAATACCTAGCTTACCGTCACGTGCTTTATAAGCATAGTCACGAATACCGTTTTCTACTTCAGCGTAGTTCATGCGGTCTGTATCACGTAATACAGGAACCACTAAACCACGGTCAGAAGAAACCGCAACACCGATGTCGTAGTAACCGTGATATACGATGTCTTCGCCATCAATTGAAGCGTTTACAGCTGGATAACGCTTAAGTGCTTCAGTTGCAGCTTTCACAAAGAAAGACATAAAGCCTAAACGTGCACCATGACGTTTTTCAAATGCGTCTTTGTATTGTGCACGCATTTCCATGATTGGCTTCATGTTCACTTCGTTGAATGTTGTCAACATTGCAGTTTCTTGAGTCGCTGCAAGTAAACGCTCTGCAACACGCTTACGTAAACGTGTCATAGGAACACGTTTCTCGATACGCTCACCTACCGCAACGCTTAATGGCGCAGCTGCAGCAGCAGGTTTAGCTTGATGATTTGCAACATCTTCTTTAGTGATACGACCACCACGACCTGTACCAGAAACGTCTGCAGCATTGATACCTGTTTCAGTCAACGCTTTACGTACTGCTGGTGCTTGGTCAGCAACTGGTTGTGCACGCTCAACAACTGGCGCAGCGCCTGCTTCAGTTTTCGCCGCAGCTTGCTCTACTTGTGCTTCAGACTGAACTGCTTGAGTTTGAGCAGCGCCAGAAACAGCACCCGCTTCAAATTGAGCAATTACTTCGTCAGAAAGAACTGTATCGCCTTCGTTTTTGATGATTGCAGAGATTGTGCCATCAGCAGGAGCGACTACTTCCAAAACAACTTTATCGGTTTCAATATCACAGATCACTTCATCACGTGAAACTGCTTCACCTGGTTGTTTGTGCCAAGTTGCAATCGTACCGTCTGCAACTGACTCTGGAAATACCGGTGCTTTAATTTCGGTTGCCATTACTTCGAATCTCCTGTTATTCAGCTACGATCGCAAGCGCGTCATTGATGAGCTGAGCTTGTTGTTTTGCATGCAAATATGGTGAACCACACGCTGGTGCTGCAGATGCTTCACGACCCGCATAACTAATGCGAATCTGTTTACCAGTTTTCATTACGTCATCATATAAACGTGGCGCGATGAATAACCAAGCACCTTGGTTCTTCGGCTCTTCTTGAGTCCAAACTAATTCTTTTACGTTTGGATAAGAAGCAAGAACTTCAGCAAGACGTTGTTCTGGATATGGGTACAACTGTTCAATACGAACAATTGCAGTATTGTTCAATTCTAATTCACGACGCTTTTCAAGCAAGTCGTAATACACTTTACCACCACACAATACCAAACGCGTCACGTCTGATTTGTTGATGTTGTCAATTTCATCAATCACAGTCTGGAATGTACCAGTTGCAAGCTCATCAAGGTTAGACACTGCTAACTTGTGACGAAGTAAAGACTTCGGCGACATGATGATCATTGGCTTACGGATTGGACGAATCGCCTGACGACGTAAAGCGTGGAAAATCTGTGCAGGTGTTGTTAGTGTCATCACTTGCATGTTTTCTTCCGCACAAAGCTGTAAGAAACGCTCTAAACGTGCAGATGAGTGCTCAGGACCTTGACCTTCAAAACCGTGTGGAAGAAGCATCGTTAAACCACACACACGCTCCCACTTGGTTTCGCCAGATGAAATGAACTGGTCAATCACCACTTGAGCACAGTTTGCGAAGTCACCAAATTGTGCTTCCCAAATGATCAAGCTCTTTGGAAGTGTCGTTGCATAACCATATTCGAATGCCAATACTGCCATTTCAGACAATAAAGAGTCGTAGATTGCAACACGTGGTTGGTTCTCTTTGATATGGCATAACGGAATATAAGTTTTACCATCGACTTGGTTGTGCAATTTCGCATGACGGTGTGAGAAAGTACCACGACCTACGTCTTCACCAGTCAAACGAACTAAATAGCCTTCATCCAACAAAGTTGCATAAGCTAAAGTTTCAGCTGCACCCCAGTTTAGTGGCATTTCACCTGTTTGCATTTTCAAGCGATCGTCAATCACTTTGGCAACTTGGCGCTGCATTACGAAACCTTCTGGAAGTTTACGCATGGTTTGACCAAGTTCTTTCAAACGCTCAACAGGGAAAGTCGTATCCCAAACGTCTGTATAGTCATGACCTAAGTACGGAGACCAATCTACAAACATTTTGGTATTAGGCTCAAGTACCAACGCATTCGCAACGTGATTACCCGCTTCTAAATCAGAACGGTAGTCTTCAACCATTTGATCTGCCGCAGCACGATCCAACACACCTTCTTGCACCAATTGGTCAGCGTATAAAGTACGTGTTGTGGTCTTTTTGTTAATCACTTGATACATCATTGGCTGAGTTGCTGCTGGCTCGTCAGCTTCGTTGTGACCACGACGACGGTAGCAGAACAAATCAATCACAACGTCTTTACGGAATGTGTGACGGAAATCGTGTGCCAATTGAGATACAAAAATCACAGCTTCAGGGTCATCGCCATTCACGTGGAAAATTGGCGCCTGAATCATTTTTGCAATGTCAGTACAGTATTCTGTAGAACGCGCGTCACGTGGGTCAGATGTTGTGAAACCAACTTGGTTGTTAATCACAATGTGAACTGTACCACCTACGGTATAACCGCGAGTTTGTGACATTTGGAAGGTTTCTTGGTTCACACCCTGACCTGCAAATGCTGCGTCACCATGTACGATTAATGGCAATACGTCATCACCACCAATGTCTTTACGACGTACTTGGCGTGCACGAACAGAACCTTCAACCACTGGACCAACAATTTCCAAGTGTGATGGGTTAAACGCAAGTGCCAAGTGCACTTCACCACCTGGAGTCATCACGTTAGATGAGAAACCTTGGTGATATTTTACGTCGCCAGAACCTTTTTTATGCAAGCTCTTACCTTCAAACTCACCAAATAGGTCTGCTGGGTTTTTACCCATGATATTCACAAGCAGGTTCAATCGACCACGGTGTGGCATGCCAATCACGACTTCTTTACAGCCAACAGCACCCGCACGTTGAATGATTTCATTCACCATAGGGATAAATGATTCACCGCCTTCTACACCAAAGCGTTTCGCACCAACGTATTTATTACCTAGATATTTTTCTAGACCCTCAGCTGCTGTTAAGCGTTCAAGAACGTGTTTCTTTTGATCTGCAGTAAATGTGAACTTACCACGTGCGCTTTCTAAGCGTTGTTGAATCCAGCGTCTTTCTTTGGTATCAACAATGTGCATGTATTCTGCACCAATTGAACCGCAGTAGATCGCCTGCATGGCATCAACCATTTCGCCTAGTGTTGCTTCAGACTTACCAATTTCCAAATTACCTGTATGGAAAACAGTATCTAAATCAGACTTGGTTAAACCATGTGCAGCAAGATCGAGATCTGGCACGTCTTCACGTTTTGCCAAACCTAGTGGATCTAATTTTGCTTTTTGGTGACCACGGTTACGGTAAGCAGCAATCAGTTGCAACACGCCAATTTGACGTTGTTCATGTTCAGAACTCACTGAACCTTGAACAATGGCTTGAACGCGATTTGAATTACGACCTAATAAAAGGAATTGCTCACGTACATTACTGTGTGGTTGATCACCCTTCGGGAATTTATCGAAATATTCGCGCCAATCAGCACCGACTGATTCCGGTGACGTCAAATAATGCTCGTAAAGTTCTTCAATATACGCTGCACTATCAGCGGAAAGTTCAGTGTCAAGACGCAGTGCGTCAGCAACTTCTTGCATTTGTGGACCCATTTCCTATTGCAAAAACATTTTCCAGGATGCTTTTTAAGCAAAACCCATGATTGATAATGTCAAATTGGTAACATGACATTAGTCCCCAGTTGACATATGTCATGAGGCGTTATCACTACATTAGGAAAACCCAATGTCATTTATGAATCATAACGCCCTCATTGGCATCATCACTCATTTATATACTCGACCCAAGCCGAGCAATTTTTTGCAAAATCGTTTTAGAAAAAATAAGTGCTCAGTCTTAGCTTTTCTAATACGACTTTTCTGCAATAGTCCTGATTTAATAACACATCATTTGCACTTAAAATGTTGATAAAATGTACAAAAATTCAACATTTTTCAGATATAGTCATTTGTTAATCGTAACATGATCTCAGAAATGCAATTGATTTTTTTGACACATACCTCCTATAAATTGGCGAAATACACTGATTCTATTTTCATCTAACATATGGTGCTTTATTTAAAAAACAGATGCAATTTAGACCAAAGTCCAACACCGCTATTTCAGATAAAATAAAAGAGAGCACATCTCTCAATCTGCCCTCTCACTTACACGTTACATGATAACATCTAAAAATAAATATTGCAGCTAAACTTGGCATTTGCCCATGCTTTACAACAAAATAGCAGCACTGGATTACAATTGTGTGCAACTTTAGTCGGCTAAATGCTGTTTTTGTCTATTTATCCAACAGTTATACCTAAAAAATATCAAATACTCACTTTTTAATCACTTCTTTGCATGCAACATTTTTCATTTACGTACTCATCAAAAACAAGCAACTTATCACACGACTTTTATCGTAATTTTGGCACAAAAAAAAGCACACCTAGGTGTGCTTTTTTCAACTGATCACGCAGTCTATTAGCCAGCCATATCTAAAAGCATGTTACGGATGTGACCGATTGCTTTAGTTGGGTTCAAGCCTTTAGGACATACAGATACACAGTTCATAATACCTTTACAACGGAACAAAGAGAATGGATCGTCAAGACGAGCCAAACGCTCTTGAGTTGCAGTATCACGCGAATCGATAATGAAACGATATGCATTCAACAACGCTGAAGGACCCAAGAACTTGTCTGGGTTCCACCAGAATGATGGGCATGAAGTTGAACAACATGCACAAAGAATACATTCATACAAACCATCAAGATGCTCACGCTCTTCTTGAGATTGTAAACGCTCTTTTGGTGGCGCAGGTTGGTTGTTGATCAAGAACGGATGAATCTTGTTATACTGATCGTAGAACTGATTCATGTCTACAACCAAGTCTTTAATTACAGGAAGACCTGGAAGTGGACGAATTGTGATCACTTCTGGTAAATCGTTTAGGTTCCAAAGACACGCTAAACCGTTTTTACCATTGATGTTTACACCATCAGAACCACAAATACCTTCACGACATGAACGACGGAATGTCAAAGATTCGTCTTGTACTTTCAATTCAAGAAGTGCATCAAGCAACATACGGTGCTTATCAGTCAATTCAAGCTTAAAAGTTTGCATGTACGGTGCTTTATCCTTATCAGGATCGTAGCGGTAGATATTAAATGTACGAGTACCTCTACTCATCTTACTTCTCCCAATTAGAATGTACGTGGTTTAGGTGGAATAGCAGCTACAGTAAGCGGCTTGTAACGTACTGGTTTGTACTCAAGACGGTTATCTGTAGAGAACCATAAAGTATGCTTCATCCACTCATCATCACGACGACCATAAGAATAAGTTGGGTGATCTGGTGGTAACTCAAAGTCTACAACCGTATGCGCACCACGACATTCTTTACGTGCAGCAGCTGAGATTAGTGTCGCTTTAGCAACTTCATACAAGTTTTCAACTTCTAAAGCTTCTACACGTGCAGTGTTAAATACTTTAGATTTGTCTTTCAAATGAATGTTGCGAACACGTGGTTCAAGCGCAAGAATTTGCTTAACACCTTCTTCAAGCAATGCTGAAGTACGGAATACACCTGCGTGGTCTTGAACGATGTTACGAATTGCATCAGCAACTTCTTGAGCGTTTTCACCTGAAGTCGATTCGTCAAGTTTACGAATACGGTTCACAGTATTTTCAAGTACAGTTGTTGGAAGTGGTTCGTACTCACCATCATGTTGCTTAGTCACATACTCAATGATGTGTTGACCAGCAGCCTTACCAAATACAACCAAGTCAAGCAATGAGTTTGTACCTAAACGGTTTGCACCGTGTACAGATACACATGAACACTCACCAATTGCATAGAAACCTTTTACTGGTTTAGCAAAGTCACGGTCACCCGCGTTGGTTGTATATGTATCAGTTTCTGCGTTGTAGTTCGCAACCAACTCTTGAGTTTCACGGCTTTCTGGAACAACCACTTGACCATGAATATTGGTTGGAATACCACCCATTTGGTAATGGATTGTAGGCACAACAGGAATTGGCTCTTTAGTACAGTCAACGTTCGCGAATTTCTTACCAATCTCAAATACAGATGGAAGACGCTTCATGATTGTGTCTGCACCTAAGTGCGTCATATCAAGCAAGATGTAGTCTTTGTTTGGACCACAACCACGACCTTCTTTAATTTCTTGGTCCATAGAACGTGATACGAAGTCACGTGGCGCCAAGTCTTTCAAAGTTGGTGCATAACGCTCCATGAACGGTTCGCCTGAATCGTTACGAAGGATACCACCCTCACCACGACAGCCTTCCGTTAACAATACGCCCGCGCCCGCAACACCTGTTGGGTGGAACTGCCAAAATTCCATATCTTGTAATGGAATACCTGCACGCGCAGCCATACCAAGACCGTCACCAGTGTTGATATATGCGTTTGTAGATGCACGGTACACACGACCTGCACCACCTGTAGCAAACAATGTCGCTTTCGCTTGGAATACTGCGATTTTACCTGTTTCTTGGTCAATTGCAGTCACACCTAGTACATCGCCAGCTTCGTTACGGATCAAATCAAGAGCGATCCATTCTACGAAGAATTGAGTGCCCATTTTCACGTTGCTTTGATAAAGCGTGTGAAGAAGTGCGTGACCTGTACGGTCAGCTGCAGCACATGCACGTGGAACTGCTTTTTCACCGTAGTTTGCAGAGTGACCACCGAATGGACGTTGGTAAATTGTACCGTCTGCGTTACGGTCAAATGGCATACCCAAGTGTTCTAATTCATAAACCACTTGTGGCGCTTCACGCGTCATGAATTCAATCGCGTCTTGGTCGCCCAACCAGTCAGAACCTTTTACCGTGTCGTAAAAGTGGTAGTGCCAGTTATCTTCTTGCATGTTACCAAGAGATGCACCAATACCACCCTGCGCTGCAACAGTGTGTGAACGTGTAGGGAATACTTTAGTCAATACCGCAACTTTCAAACCTGCTTGAGCAAGTTGGTAAGATGCACGCATACCTGAACCACCACCACCAACGATGACTGCGTCAAAGAATTGGTGTGGAATATTTGTATAATCTTCTTTAGGGTTAATCGCGCCCATGATATTTTCCTATCAATTCGCCCAGAAAATCTGGATTGCCCAGATTGCGTATGCAAAAACAGCAATAATCACTGCTGAAGTCAGCACTAGGCGTAAACCTGAAGCTGAAGGACCCATTTGACGAGTAGTCACATAGTCAGTGAATACTTGCCACATACCGATCCAAGCATGTGCAACAAGAGATAAGACTGCCAATAAAGACATAATCTTCATTGGTAATGTCATCATAAAGCCGTACCACTGTTCAAAGTTGAATCCACCGTTAAGAAGAATCCAACCAAATACCACAACGGTATAAACAGCAAGAACAACAGCACTAATACGTTGGATAAACCAATCGCGAGAACCTGAACCCGTTAAACCTGTAGCACTTTTCATTAGATTACAATCCATACAAATGCTGCAACGATACCGATAGCAGACAAGATCAATGAAATAGTAGCTGCAATGCGACCACTTTGCAGTTCTTCTGCAAAACCAAGGTCAGCAAGTAAGTGCTTAACACCAGCAATGAAGTGATAGATTAAGCCGGCTACAAATACCCATACGATAAAGCGCACAAAGAAACCGTTAAAAATTTCTTGAACTTGAGCAAAACCTTCAGGTGAAGACAAAGACTTGTCTAACAACCATAAAAGTACCGGTACGAGTAAAAATACGATGACACCAGAAAGACGGTGTAGAATTGATGCAATAGCCACGGGCGATTTTAAGTTTACTTCTAAAACTTGACCCATGGACAAATTGACAGGTCTGTTGCTTTTCACAGCGGGCATCCTGTAAGTAAAAACTCCATCCGGAGTTTGTTGGAATAAATTCGAAGGAAAGCTGGCATTGTCAGGCAAATTCATGCCTAACCTTAAAACGACACTGAATTATAAAACGTCAACTGTTAAAATACAAACAACTCTACTCGGCTTTTTGGCTAAAAAACCCTTAAATAAGAATCATTAACAAGTATAAAGACAAACCAATTACCATCCACAACCACACAATCAAACATAAATCTATGTTTTTAAACAAATTATTAAAGTGAAAACTCTTGATGACACAATCAGTGGCTTTAGAATATTTAGACTAAAGATAAATTTGTACTTTGTTTTTCAGATGTTCTTCGGGTTTTCACATACTTATATATAAGTAGCAGCACTATATATGTGTGTACTCCACTGTTTGCAGCAATTTACAACCACAACACAAGACTCTTAGATCCAGACAGCCCATCACTTTGCTTTGGTCAAGGTACACCTGATCATGGATTAAACTTTAATGTCGGCACATACCTCAATCTATTTATACAACTTATATTTACTTTAAACACCACACCTAAATAAATATTAAAAATGATAATCATCATGCGAATGAATGACTTATCCAGTATTTTTTGTATCTGTATGGATAAATAACCGCGCTTTATTCACAAAGATTTCATCATTTCCCACTCAAAATATGATGGGTTATGACTATTTTCAGGAGTTTAATCAGTCATTTTTTGATCAATCAATATCGAATTTAAATACCAGACTTACTGCCTATTACAAATAATCTGACCACCCTACCGTGTATGTAAAAACGTGTAAGTTATGAGAATTAGATAAATTTAAGTATTGGACTGAATCCTGCTAAAGAAATAGCACACCAAAACCAGCATTTAAAATTGCTTACAATTAATCCGTATTGATGATTTTTTTCTGCACATCCGACAAATTTTGACTTATGATACGGCGGCTGTGCTGTGATTTTATTGATTTTTTTACTGGAATTTTTTCGACTTTTTCTATAAATAGTCGTCTACTTAATCCATAAGTATAATTGACAAAATTTCAGTACTCTCTAATCTTAGAGCAAATTTTTAATCCGTCTGACTTGCGCATTAAAAGATTGATACTTCGAGTCAGATCAACATTCACCAGGACAGGAGATCTATTGAATGTCTGAAGCAACTGGCAAAAAAGCCGTATTACAGCTTGATGGAAAAGAAATTGAATTACCAATTTACAGCGGCACATTAGGCCCAGATGTAATTGACGTTAAGGATGTGTTGGCGGCAGGTCACTTTACTTTTGATCCTGGTTTTATGGCAACAGCGTCTTGCGAGTCTAAAATCACATTTATTGATGGTAACAAAGGTATTCTTTTACACCGTGGTTACCCAATTGACCAATTGGCAACTAAAGCTGACTACTTAGAAACTTGCTACTTATTATTAAATGGCGAGCTTCCAACTGCAGAACAAAAAGCTGATTTTGACGCAAAAGTTCGCAACCACACTATGGTTCACGACCAAGTTAAGCGTTTCTATAACGGTTTCCGTCGTGATGCTCACCCTATGGCAATCATGGTTGGTGTTGTTGGTGCGTTATCTGCGTTCTATCACAACAATTTGGACATCGAAGATGTTAACCACCGTGAAATCACAGCGATTCGTTTAATCGCGAAGATTCCTACTTTAGCGGCTTGGAGCTACAAGTACACAGTTGGTCAACCATTCGTTTACCCACGTAACGACTTAAGCTACGCAGAAAACTTCTTGTACATGATGTTTGCTACACCAGCAGACCGTGACTACAAAGTTAACCCTGTTCATGCACGCGCTATGGATCGTATTTTCACGCTTCACGCTGACCACGAACAAAACGCGTCTACTTCAACTGTACGTTTAGCCGGTTCTACTGGCGCTAACCCATACGCATGTATCTCTGCAGGTATTTCTGCACTTTGGGGTCCTGCTCACGGTGGTGCGAACGAAGCTGTTCTTAAGATGCTTGACGAAATCGGCTCTGTAGAAAACGTTGCAGACTTCATGGAAAAAGTGAAGACTAAAGAAGTGAAGCTTATGGGCTTCGGTCACCGCGTTTATAAAAACCATGACCCACGTGCGACTGTAATGAAGCAAACTTGTGACGAAGTACTTAACGACTTAGGTATCAACGATCCACAACTCGCTCTTGCAATGGAACTTGAGCGTATTGCGTTATCTGATGAATACTTCATCAAGCGTAACTTATACCCTAACGTAGACTTCTACTCAGGTATCATCCTTAAAGCGATTGGTATCCCAACAGAAATGTTTACTGTAATTTTCGCACTTGCACGTACAGTTGGTTGGATCAGCCACTGGTTAGAAATGCACAGCGGTCCTTACAAAATCGGTCGTCCACGTCAGCTTTACACAGGTTACACTCAACGCGACATCAACCGTTAATTCGGTTCGCGTTGTACCTTGTAAAACGAGTACGACTCAAAAAACCACCTTCGGGTGGTTTTTTTTATTTTTGAATATTTATCCACACTAGAATACAAAGCCTTGGTAGTTTGACTTAGACAACATAATTAAATTGGGTCACAACCCATTTTACGCTATATTTTTAATGTCAGCCTTTCATGATCAATTTACATGCTGCAACTGCATTTCTTATTTTTAAGTCTGCTCATGCGTTTTTTAAAACTTGCGCAGTTTAAATATCGCTACTTAACACCTGCAGAAATACAGCTCTGCCAGTCTGTGTTCGGCCATTTAATTGACTACAGCAAAGTCAGAGTCATGAATCACCCCTATTTACCTTGGCAACCACAACATATATTTATGGCACCCTGTGGTGATATTCATGTGCGCAATTTGCATTACCGTTCAGACTACACTCAAGCACATTTAGGCTATCAAGCCATTTTTATTCACGAAATGGCGCATGTCTTGCAATATCAACAGAAAATCAATGTCTTGCTACATGGCGCACTCTTACAAACGGCATATTATTTAAGCTTTAAACAGTACAATCCATATCGCTATCAATTGATTACAAACAAGCCTTTTTTTGCCTATAACATTGAACAACAAGGCGACATCGCTAAAGATATTTTCCTGAAAAAAATTGACAATATTATTCTGAATCCACCAAAACCAATTGCTTAACTGAATATTCTTTAACTTGAGCGATCCGACTTAAAACCACAGACAAGCCCAATCTTAAAATATAATAATTTCAAATAAATAGCATAAAAATTCTGTCATATTTCAGTGATATTCTGCAGCATACAAGAATAAAGTGTATTCGATGCTAGCATCTATTCTAAATTACGATAAAATAGCAAAAGTCTCTATTTTTGCACCGCAAAATAAGATCTTTATCTGTTAGATAATAAATGGTTTTTATTTGTGCCTTTCGGCAGTCGTTTAATCCACAATACACTACGCTGAAATTTTTATAACAATAATCATCAGCCACTTACGTGTATTCTACACCTATAGGAATAGGACTTAATTTAAATGAAATCTTTTAAAATTGCCCTTGCACAGTTCTCTCCACACATTGGCAATCTCGAAGCAAACGCGCAAAAAATGCTTGAACAAGCAAATGAAGCGAAAAAACAACATGCAGATTTGATTATTTTTCCTGAACTTTCAATTTTGGGCTACCCTGCAGAAGATTTATTACTGCGCCCAAGCTTGAATCAACGCACACAACAAGCATTTGAACAATTACGTGAAATTAAAGATATTGTTTTAGTTTTCGGCTTTGTCAATGAAACTGAAGATGGTCAGCGCTTTAACTCGGCTGCCGTCATGAAAGATGGCAACATCTTAGGTATTTACAACAAGCAAAATTTACCAAATTATGCTGTATTTGATGAAAAACGCTATTTTGATGAAGGTCATCAACACTTAGTTTTTGAATACCTTGGTCATAAATTTGGCGTTTTGATTTGCGAAGATTTATGGTCTTTGCCAACCGTGCAGCAATTGGCACAGTTGAATGTAGAAACTGCATTGGTCTTGAACGCATCGCCTTATGAAGTGGGTAAACCGCAGCATCGTGTACAGACCATGACCGAACTGGCAAAACAATTACATCTCAATGTGGTGTATGTAAACCAAGTTGGCGGTCAAGATGATTTAATCTTCGATGGTACGAGCTTTGTGATTAACCAAGCAGGCAATGTTGCATTACAAGCCCCAACCTACCAAGAAGGTTTATTCTACGCAGAATATGACGCTGCACAGAAGCACTTTAAAACTGCCGAAATTAGCCCAGCTTTAGACACCCTTGCAGAAATCTATCAAGGTTTAGTGCTCGCAACCCGTGACTACGTGCAACGCTCTGGCTTCCCTGGTGTAATTCTTGGCTTGTCGGGCGGAATTGATTCAGCGCTCACTCTTGCTATTGCGGTTGATGCAATTGGTGCAGATAAGGTACAAGCGGTAATGATGCCGTACACTTATACCGCGCAAATTAGTGTGGAAGATGCTGCAGAGCAAGCCAAAACTTTAGGCGTGACTTTTGGTATTGCCGAAATTCATCCGATCGTAAATAGCTTTATGCAAACGCTGTATCCTTTCTTTGGTAACAGCCCTAGCGATACCACAGAAGAAAATCTACAAGCCCGTGCCCGCGGCACAATCTTAATGGGTCTGTCGAATAAGTTTGGTAACCTCGTGCTTTCTACAGGTAACAAATCTGAGTTAGCAGTTGGCTATTGCACGCTTTATGGCGATATGGTCGGTGGTTATGCGGTACTCAAAGATGTGTACAAAACCATTGTGTTTGAACTGGCTAAATACCGTAACAGTATTGCCGATACTCCTGTGATTCCTGAGCGTGTGATCACGCGCCCACCTTCAGCAGAATTACGTCCTGACCAAAAAGACCAAGATTCTTTACCACCATACGAAGTGCTCGATGCGATTTTGTATGCGTATATTGAAGAAGATCAGAGCCAAGAAGACATCATTAGCAAAGGCTTTGAACGCGCGATGGTCGAGAAAGTCATTCAATTGGTTGATCGCAACGAGTACAAGCGTCGCCAAGGTGCATTAGGACCACGTATTAGTTCACGCGCTTTTGGTCGTGAACGTCGCTATCCGCTCGTCAATGGTTGGAAAGCAGGGATTTAACGCTAAAGCATTGCTTAAACAAAGATATAAAAAACCAAGCTACGGCTTGGTTTTTTTGTACCTGCCATTAAACCAATGCTGCAAAAAGTAGCCTAAAATTTTGACATAAAAAAAGACCAAGCTGAGAGCTTAGTCTATAAAAATGGTGGCTATGACGGGACTTGAACCTGTGACCCCCGCATTATGAGTGCGGTGCTCTAACCAACTGAGCTACATAGCCATAAACTGTGTGCGCATTATCTAAACTTAGCCCTGCATCGTCAAGTATTTTAATTTACAAACGCTCACAGTTTAAGCAAAAACAGTGCAATTTGTTTAATTTTAATCAAATTACTATTTTCTTACGGAGATTCTTAAATATTTGCAGCAAAATCTATATCAAGTCACACAGAAAAAAGAGAATAAATTCAACCATGATCTTGAAGTCTATAATACTGAGTAGCCTTGTTGTTGGCTTAAGTTCCTGCGCTTTGGTTTCACCTATTTTTGTAGATTACAACGGTGTACGGCGTGATGTTGCGCAATTTATTAATTCTAAAATGAGTTATAGCATCGCAGACCGACGTGTCTTGGTTGCTTATGCCAAAGGGCAGCAAAAGATTTTAACGGCACATCAACTCAATGCTGCAGCGCAGCAACAACTGGCTTATGAGCGTGCTGTAGGGCGTTATTGTGCATCACAACACATTTCGCTAAAAAAATTAAATCAGGTCGATGCCAAAATTTTTGCTCACTTTGATCAACAAGCCAATTGGCAACAGATTCAAAACCTACAAATGCAGATTCAACTAGATACAGCTCAAATAGATTGCACAAATAAATTTTAAACAAAAAAAGACCACGTTAGTGAACGTGGTCTGAAAAATGGTGGCTATGACGGGACTTGAACCTGTGACCCCCGCATTATGAGTGCGGTGCTCTAACCAACTGAGCTACATAGCCAAAAACTGTGCGCGCATTATCTGCTGTAATCTAGGCAACGTCAAGCCTTATCACGCATCAATTGCTTAAAATTTGGTGAAGTGAACCGATAAGCCGGGTTCTGTCGAGAACGATCATTCCTCTAGGCGTACAATCACTCATACGCTCAAGCGACCTACCCGAATCCAGTACGGGCCGTACCTCAGGATTCCTATTTGGTCTTGCTTCTGGTGGGGTTTACCATGCCATGAACTGTTACCAGCCATGCGGTGCGCTCTTACCGCACCCTTTCACCCTTACCTTCAATTTCTTCCGAAAAAGAAACCATACGAAGGCGGTCTACTCTCTGCTGCACTTTCCGTCGGCTCACGCCGCCCAGGCGTTACCTGGCACCCTGCCCTATGAAGCCCGGACTTTCCTCCCCTGTTTCAGTCACGGAGACCTCCACAGCAGCGATCGTCTGGTTCACTTCGAAGGCGCATCTTAGCAAAATTATAAGTTAATTGCTTGCGCTTTTTTGAGCAATCAGGTTTTTATATTTTTCCAGCAATTGTTCCTGTGTTTCTACATGCTCTGGATCGAGCGGAATACAATCGACTGGGCAAAATAACTGACACTGCGGCTGCTCGTGATGTCCTACACATTCAGTACATAATGCTGGATTAATCTCATAAATCAGCTCACCCATATAAATTGCCTCATTTGGGCATACAGGTTCACAGACATCACAGTTAATACATTCATCGGTAATATATAAAGACACGCTACCAACCTTGTCGTAATTTACGCTCAAAGGCTTCGACCACAACAGGTGCAACAAATTTAGTCACATCACCTTTTAAGCGTGCAATTTCACGAACTAATGTAGAAGAAATAAATGAATATTGCTCTGAAGGAGTCAGAAATACCGCTTCATATTTCGCATCTAATTGACGGTTCATATTTGCCAACTGAAATTCGTATTCAAAATCTGAAACAGCACGCAAACCACGCAAAACTGCAGTCGCATTTTGCTCACGGAAAAAATTAACCAATAAACCATCAAATCCGACAAATTCAACATTAGGCAAATGCTTTAAAGATGCCTGTGCCAATTCCACACGTTCTTCCAAAGTAAAAATTGGATTTTTATGATGTCCAATGGCAATTGCGACCACGACTTCATCAAACATTTTTGCAGCACGTGTCACCAAGTCAATATGACCATTAGTAATCGGGTCAAAGGTGCCCGGATAAATTACGCGAGTTTTAGACATCCATTATGCTCTAGTTGGTTTTGTCAAAGTTAGTTTAACAAATACAAAAAATTTTAGTGAACTAAAGTCTACCAAATTATGAAATATCAAAGCAGTTTAGCCAACAGTTGTGATGATTTTGATTTGTCAGCAAGCCTTGGTTTGAGGCACAATAGTCATAAGTTTGGAAGTAATTGAATATGGCGAAGCTAACTGTAGTTAAAAAAAATACGGGCGGAACAATTGCACAGAATAAACGTGCACGCCACGATTATTTTATTGAAGAAAAATTTGAAGCAGGACTTTCTTTGCAAGGTTGGGAAGTCAAATCTTTGCGTGCAGGACGTATGACTATTACCGAAAGTTATATCCTGTTTCGTGACAATGAAGCCTTTTTATTTGGTGCACAAATTCAACCACTCTTGTCGGCTTCAACGCATGTAGTGCCTGAAGCGACCCGTACCCGCAAACTCTTACTTTCACGACGTGAAATTGAAAAGTTGATGGGTGCAGTCAATCAAAAAGGTTATTCTTGCGTACCTTTAGCATGTTATTGGAAAGGCCCTTTAGCGAAGCTTGAAATTGCTTTGGTGAAAGGTAAACAATTGCACGATAAACGCGCTTCTGAAAAAGACCGCGATTGGCAGCGTGATAAAGCACGTTTGATGCACAAATAATTTTGCACATTCCGCCCATAAAAAATGCTCGAGATCAACATCGAGCATTTTTTATGGAAGTTGTAAAACTAAAAATGCTTAGTCTTTAAGTTTTAATTCCACCAAATATTTACCAAATTTGACTGCAGTTTCCAAATCACCTTCGGGTGGCGTAACTTCAACACTGGCATTATCAGACTGCGTCATTAAACCCAAAAAGCTCGACATGCGGTTAATATCGTGTGGACTACGCCCTGTCGGCATAAACGGTAAACCTGACCACAACATGCCATGCTGCATCGCAAATAAATTAATTTGTTGCAGCACCGCCAGTTTATCGCCACTTAAACCACCGCCATTGGTAAAACCTGCCGCCAGTTTGCCCTGCCAAGTTCTGGCCAACCAACGCTTAGACGATTGCTCCATAAACTGTTTTAAAGCCGAAGTAATGCTGCCCATATAAGTTGGACAGCCCATAATGATAATATCGGCTTGATCTAGGCTATCCCATTCAATTTCAGCCACATCCATCAAAGTCACCTGAGCATCCATTTGCGCAGCACCTTGTGCAATATGCTGTGCCACCTTAGCAGTATGACCATAAGGACTGTGATAAACCACCGCCACACGAATAGCAGCGCAAGAAGATGTTGAATGAGTCACTGACATGAGAATGTTTAAAACTAAATAATTAAGTCAAGTTTAACACTAAGCCTGCATAAACACGAATGTTGCCATACGTCCTGTACGTGCTTGACGGCGGTAAGAATAGTAATCATCGGCTTGTTGATACGAGCACTGATCACCGCCCAAGACCGTTGTAACACCATGCTGCTGCAAAATAAAACGCGCGATCGCATACAAGTCAGCAAGATATTTACCTTGCTGCTGCCCTGCAATAAAAGCCGTGTCTAATTCAGGATATTTATCGCAAAATGCCTGTTTCACCTCAGCCCCAACTTCAAAACACGGCTGACTAATAGCCGCACCCAACCACGCCCATGTTGGAGCACTTTGCATTTCGACGATGGTGTTTTCGATAATACCGTTGGCAAGACCACGCCAGCCTGCATGCAGATTCGCAACCTCAGTGCCTTCGGCATTGCCCAAAACCACAGGTAAACAGTCTGCGGTCATCATCATTAAAGCATGCGCTTTACGCTGAGTGACCAAACCATCGCCTTCTAAAGCTTCACAAGTGATTTGCTCATTAATGGTCTGACACAACACGCTATGTGTTTGCGTCATCCACGTCATTTTATCGACCCCATATTCAGCAAACTCTGCCAGTAAACTCATACGATGCTGCTGCACACGCCATGCATCATCCTGCACATGCAGCGCCAGATTAAAACCAGATACATCGGCACAGTCTGTCGCTAAAGCTTGCACATGTTGTATGCGGGTTTGCCCAACATACACACCTGCAGGTAATCCTTGAACAAATTGCATAAATCTATCCTTAGTCGTTTTCTGGCATTGCCGTATCTGAGTTGATCTTGTTAATGCTGTCTATGCAACAATTAATAGGCAGCATTTTCACTGCGTAACACGTCTACCAATTGTTTAAAGTCTTCAGGCCACGGCGCTTCAAACATCATTTCTTCTTGAGTACGTGGATGCACCAAACCGAGTTTGACGGCATGTAAGGCCTGACGTTTAAAGTTACGCAAGGTATCGTTTAATAATGCCGATGCGCCTGCTGGCACACGTACACGTGGCGTATAAACAGGATCGCCAACCAAACCATAACCAATATAACTTAGATGCACACGAATTTGATGAGTACGTCCAGTTTCCAAACGCGCCTGAACACGAGTGAAATGCTGAAAGCGTTCTTTAACATTGTAATGTGTGACGGCGTCTTTGCCGCCCGGCAAAACAGCCATTTTCACTCGATCTACAGGATGGCGTTTAATCGGCTCATCGACAGTGCCTCCCGCAATCATGTTGCCGTACACCACCAAGTCGTATAAACGATAAACTGACTTTTTCGCCAGTTGCTTGGTCAAGGCAAACTGTGCTTCCAGATTTTTGGCAACCACCAGCAAACCCGAAGTATCTTTATCAATACGATGCACCAAACCTGCACGAGTTAACTCTGCCGATTTTGGATAATGATGCAGCAAGGCATTTACCAGAGTTCCAGAGCTATTTCCCGCCCCCGGATGCACCACCATGCCCACAGGTTTATTAATCACCATGATGTCATCATCTTCATAAATAATATCCAGTGGAATATCTTCAGGCAGGCTGCGGGTTTGCGCTTCAAGCTCGACTTCTAGGGTAAGAAGCTCATCACCTTCACACTTATATTTAGGTTTGACCGTGTTACCATTTACCAACAAATGACCGTCTTTGAGCCACTGTTTTAGCTTTTCACGTGAAAATTCACTCCAAATGATGGCTGCAACTTGGTCGATGCGTAGTCCTAAGTGGCTGTCATCCAATTGAAATTGCAACGATAAACGTGTTGCAGTTGAGTCTGAAGTATGGTTATCTGCATCCTCAGCATCTTCAAGTAAATTGAACTCAGTTTCAGGTAAATTGGAATGGGTAGATTGTGCTTGACTCATTTGCTCATTCAGACAAAAGTGGTTTAATAGCGCAATTGTAGCTCATTGCCCGTATTAACAGAGGAATTTTTATGTCGCTACCACGTTATAAAATAACAATGCTTGCTCTTTCACTCGGCGTTGCGTCTGCAATTGTGGGCTGTAGCAGCAATCCAAAAAAAGAAGTGGTCGATACTGGTCCGCAATCTAGCGAACAAGTTTATATTGAAAAAGCAGAAAAAGCACTGGATCGTGGTCAATACACCGATGCCGTTAAGCATCTTGAAGCTTTAGAAACCTATTACCCAACGGGTGATTATGCGCAGCAGGCGCAGCTTGAATTGTTGTATGCAAAATTCCAGCAAAAAGATTATGAAGGCGCAATTGCTGTTGCAGATCGTTTTATCCGCATGAACCCGCAGCATCCTAAAGCCGATTATGCCTACTATGTACGTGGCGTAGCGAATATGGAACAAAACTATGATGGTTTGTTGCGTTATACCTCGCTCAAGCAAGCGCACCGTGATGTCAGCTATTTAAAACTAGCGTATCAAAACTTTGTCGATTTTATCCGTCGCTATCCATCGAGCACTTATGCGGTAGATGCTGCACAGCGTATGCAGTTTATTGGTCAGGAACTGGCAGAAGCCGAAATGAATGCAGCACGTTATAACATTAAACGTAAAGCATGGGTGGCTGCAGTAGAGCGTTCATTGTGGGTAGTTGAGCATTATCCGCAAACTCCACAAATTCCAGAAGCATTGGCAACGGTGGCTTATGGTTATGGCAAACTGGGCGATCAAGCCACAGCTCAGCAATATATTGATGTGTTGAAACTGAACTATCCAAATTTGGTTAAAGCAGATGGTAGCGTGAATTTACGTGCTGCCCGTCATGACGCAAGCTGGATTAACCGTGCAACTTTGGGTATTTTCGGACGTGAAGCGCAAAGCAGCACTGAAACACAACAGTCAGATACTAAAGCACAAGCAGAGCCATCACGCAGCCTCACCAACCGTTTGAGTTTTGGCTTGCTCGATCGTCCAAAATCTCAAAACGACAGCACTGAATAAAACCATTCCGACTGATTTTTCAGTTTTGAAAAATGCAAAGGGCAAGTTATGATACTTGCCCTTTGTTCTTTTATGGGCTTGTTTCCTGTCCTAGAAAAAGATACAAAAGAGAATACTCATTGAGTCAATCAGCACAGTCTGATGTATTCAACCTGTTCGGCGAACCTTTCACTACCAAGAGATAAACAGACAAAACCGTATGGCCATTCCACAGCACACGATTGATCAAATTTTAGATCGCACTGATATTGTCGATCTGATTAGCCAGCGCGTGAAATTAAAAAAAACTGGTCGTACCTATTCGGGCTGCTGCCCGTTCCATCAGGAAAAAACCCCGTCTTTTCACGTTTACCGTGACAAGCAGTATTATCATTGCTTTGGCTGTCAGGCAAATGGTAACGCCATCCGTTTTTTAATGGATATTGATAACCGCAATTTTGTAGATGTCATGAAAGACTTGGCCAGTCAAACAGGCATCGAACTCCCAAAAGATCAGCACGACAATAAAAAACTCTCTTATAAACGTGAAGCCAAAAAGCCAACATCGATAGCTCAACCCAAGCCAACAGCAAAAGACCAGAATGAAACTTCTGCAGTTCAAACCACATCAAGCGAACATGCTTTTGATGCTACAGGCATCGACTTTGATCCTTTTGCCGAGTTTCAAAGTACTGAATACGCAAACTCGGAATTTCAAAACAATGCCGACCCGTTTGCAGGTTTTGAGCAATGGGACACCATGCAGGACACACCTGCACAAGAAGGCAACTTATACGACTTGCTAGAAAATATAGCGCAATATTATGAGCAGCAATTGCCGCACAGCCCTGCCGCGCAACAGTATTTTCAAAAACGTGGTTTAACCGCACAAACCTTGCAGTTTTGGCGCTTGGGTTACGCACCCGAAGATTGGCAGCATTTAGAAAAAGCCTTTCCGCAAGACATTGCAGGTTTAAAACTGCTAGGCTTAATTCGTACCAGTGACAAGGGACGTGACTTCGATTTATTACGTGATCGGGTGATTTTTCCAATCCGTGACAGCAAAGGACGTGTGGTCGGCTTTGGTGGTCGCGCACTTAATGATGAAATCAAACCCAAATACATCAACTCGCCCGATTCGGAAGTGTTTCATAAAAACCAATTGCTCTATGGTTTATATGAAGGACGCAAACAAAAAGCCCAAGATTATTTAATGGTCGAAGGCTATATGGATGTGATTGCCTTGCAGCAATACGGCATTCATGGTGCTGTAGCGACACTCGGTACAGCCAGTAATACCGATCATTTAAACATTCTATTCCGCCAAAACAACCGCATTACCATCGCGTTTGATGGCGATGCCGCAGGTCAAAAAGCCGCACGTCGTACACTGGAAATTGCACTGCCTTTGCTCAATGATGGACGTGAACTGAAGTTCTTTGTTTTACCCAATGAGCACGACCCTGACTCACTTATTCGTCGTGAAGGCATCGAAAATTTCCGACGTTTATTAGATCAAGCACCTTTGCTATCAGATTTTGTCTTTGCGCATCTCACCCAAAACCATAATATCAGTACCCCTGAAGGCAAAAGTCAGGTCATGGGTGAACTGCGGCAGTTGACCGAACTTTTGCCCAAAACGGGTTCTTATCGCTATTTGCTGCAACAGTTTTTCCGTGAAAAGTTAGGCTTTAACCGTAAATGGCAGGCACAGACCAATAACGATGCATCTTTAAGTTTTAGCACCAAAGTCGATGCCGAAGAATATGTGATTGCGATTCTAATCAATCACCCGTATTTGTATATTCACTTTGAACCGTTACGTGCGCTGATTCCAAATGATCATCTGCTACACCAAATCTTAAATATTTTAAATACTATTTTTGATGATCTACCCGATGATCCTGAACAAGCCAAATATTATATTTTGGGTGCATGCTCAGCGTATCACTATGAATTACAGCGCATTTTACAACAAGCCAATGTCAGTGATTACACGACTTCTCCTGAACACGTCGATAAATTGGCGCAGGATTTTTCGACCAAATTGCAATACGACTGTTTACAGCAAAAAATTCGCTCCAAAAAATTCAGCAGTATTGAAGAAATGAAGCGATTGAAACATCAAATTTATGAAATTGATAAAAAAAGATCGCTGACCTTGTTAGAGGAATAAGCGATCTGGTCTGATTAGATTAAGTTTGTATCGTCAAAAATCTTTTTTGTAAATCACGTTAATCTTACTTATTTGCGACGACGTTTGGCAGTCGCTGCTAAATTTTCCTGCATAAACTCAAAACATTCAGGCTCATCACCTTTGGCTGCTTCACGCAATAAAATAGAAGTTGGATGCAGCAGTTTTTGGGTTAAACGATAGGAAAATTCTTGCATAACTTGTGCAGCATCTTCACCTTTGGCAATACGCGCCATCGCCAAATTTAATTCTTCCTGACGCAAGCTTTCGCCATGTTCACGGTAAGCATGAATGGTCGCACCTGCTTGCTGAACTTTTTGATGGGTCACCAACTCAGTCACAAGCTGATTGACCATTAGCTCTGCTTCCACAGCCGCCTGACGACGCTGCGCCAAGTTTTCATCAATCACGCTTTGCAGGTCATCGACCCCGTACAAATACACGCCATCCAAATTTTCAATTTTAGGATCAATATCACGTGGTACGGCCAAATCGACCAACAACATTTGCTGATAGCGACGTTTCTTTAACGCTGCTTTCACTTCAGGATAAGCAATCACCTGATGCAAACTACCCGTACAGCTTGAAATTACATCAGCGCGGTGTAAATTGGCTGCTAACTGATCAAATTCAATAATTTCAACTTCAACCCGATGCGCAATTTCTTGTGCCAAAGTTTCGGCGCGGGCGCGGGTACGGTTACAAATTAAAATTTTAGCGACGCCCATCTCGGCCAAATGCTTCGCCACAAGGCTATTCATTTCGCCTGCAGCCACCACCATCACTGTTAGTTTTTCAGGATGGCTAAATACTTGTAACGCCAGTTGCGCTACCGCATAACCCATAGACACGGCATGGCTGCCTACGGCAGTTTCTGAACGTACCCGTTTGGCAGCATAAAACGCATATTCAAAAATTCGGTTGAGTTGTTGCGAAACCGTATGTGAGTCTTTGGCTAAAGACAGCGCAGTTTTGACCTGACCTAAAATTTGCGGCTCACCCAACATGAGTGAATCTAGCCCACTGGCTACGCGCATTAAATGCGACACCGCCTGTGCATTTTCATAACGATAAACATGACGACTCAATTGCTTCGCATCAATACCATTGACGTGTGCAAGCCAATCCAACACCTGTTCTGGATGTTCAGACATGGCGTAGACTTCGGTACGGTTGCAGGTAGACACCACCACCAAATCATTCAGTTCGGGATGTTGGCTTTGCTCAGCAAGTAAGGCACTTAACTTTTCTGGGTTAAATGCAATTTGCTCGCGCAATTCTACAGAGGCGGTTTGATGGTTGACACCCAATGCAAAGAAAGACATATCAGATCATCATTTCGCTAAATTTATGCTATTGTGCAATAACGGTGTCATAAAAAGCATTACTTGGATCAAGAAAAATTGCGTCAAACAAATAGCCGACCATACGGCGCGACAATTAAGCAATATTCTACCACATTCTTACTGGTCGGTAGCATGGCTTCAGTTGCTCATCTTAGAGCATCTGAAGAAATTTATCATGCAAATTCAAATTATAATGCGGTAAAACAAACCATGGTGGCAGAATTTGCCTTGGCTTATGGTGATATTCCAACTGCATTACACAACTACACGGTCTTGGCAATTAAGAACAATTCGACTTCCATTAAACAACGCGCCCTGAATATTGCCATTGAACAAAATGACCTACGTGCCGCATTAGATATTGCAACACATTGGGTGGTACAAGAACCATCCGATGTCCCTGCACTGTTTTATTTGGCGCACATTGCACTCAAAGCGCATGAATATGACTTGGCTGCAGAAACCTTAGATAAAATTCTAAATATTGATGCCACGGCTGACTTAGAACAAATTTTGGCGGGAATTTCCCCTGAATCTGTAGAAGACCGTGAATTTCTGATTCAAGCCCTGCGCACCAGCAAAGCCAAAGACAATCCATCTATTTTGGTATTGATTGCAGGTTTAAAAGCGCAAAATGGACAATATCAAGCCGCGCTCGATACCATTAACCGAGCGCTGCGTAAACGCCCGAAAGTCACTGGCTATATTTTAATGAAAGCCAATTTGTTGAGCGTACTTGGCAATGAAGAAGAAACGGCAGCTTGGTATGCTAAATCTAGCCGTAAGCACAACAATAACTTTGAAGTCCGTTTAGCCGAAGCCAAATATCTGGTCAAAAAAAATGAAGCCACTTTGGCGCTAACAAAGCTAGAAGCTATTTTAAAAAAATGGCCTACGGAAGATGAAGCCTTATTTATTGCAGGTTTGACCAGTATTGACTTAAAACAATACGAAAAAGCCGAAAAGTATTTGGTAGAGCTACGCTATTCGGCACAATATCAAAACGAAGCCTATTTTTATTTAGCGGTCAATGCCGAACGTAAACAGCACTTTGAAACAGCCAAAGCCTATTATCGTTTGGTGGATGGTAGCCTCTATACGGTTTCACGTCGCAACATGATCAGTATTTTTGCCCAGCAAGATAAACTGAACGATGCCCTGCGCTTTTTAACGCAGGAACGGGTCAACTATCCGCAGCATGCCAGTTTTTTATATCAGGCACAGGCCGATATTTTAAAACGCATGGACAATAAAAAAGCAGCTCTGCGTTTGTTAGATGAAGCCATCAAAAACCTGCCCGATGATCCTGACCTGATCTATTCAGAAGTCTTACTGCTCGATGCACATCAGGAAAAAGACAAACTGGATCAACTGCTCACCAAGTTACTGGAAATTGAGCCGAACAGCCCAACCTATTTAAATGCCTACGCCTATACCCTTGCACTGCAAAATCGCCGTTTGGATGAAGCACGTCGCTATGTAGAACAAGCACTTGAGTTTGCACCTGAACAGGCCTCTATTTTAGATACTTTAGGTTATGTCAGCTATTTGCAAAATGACTACACCGCTTCGGCACAAGCTTTAGAAAAAGCTTACGCCCTGAGTCATAGTGCTGCGATTGGCTCACGTTATGCAAAATCGTTGTATATGCAAGGCGATATTCAAAAATTCAGCCAAGTGTTACAACAATTACAACAAAATCATCCGAATGATCCGCAATTGCAACAATTAAATTCGCTATTGTTACCGCAGCCAGTTAAAAGAGTTAAATGATTCATGCGTTTATTTTCAAAATTAGGATTAACCCTTTTTGCCACCAGTAGCCTTGTACTGACAGGTTGTCAGCCTTTCGTACAAAAACCAGCCAACATTTCACAGCAAGTTGAAGCCGAAAATCAATTTAACCTACAAGGCAAAATTGGTGTGCGCACTCCGCAGCAATCTGGCAGTGCCTTTTTTACTTGGGTACAGCAGCAACAGCAGTTTGATATTGAACTGAGCGGCATTTTGGGCGTTGGTAAAACGCAAATTAGCGGACAACCAGGACAAGTCACCCTCAACAGTGCCAAAACAGGGATAATTTATGCCGAAAGTCCTGAAGAACTGTTAGAACAAGCCACAGGTTGGCAAGCGCCCATCACCCACTTGGTCGATTGGGTACAAGCCCGACCTGCAACGGTCAATGCCCAAATTCAAAAAGACCCCCAACAGCGCCCAACTCAATTTATTGAAGATGGCTGGACAGTCGATTTAAGCTATAACGACAGTGCCAGTTTGCCAAACCGTCTGATTTTGAAACAAGCACTTGAATCAGGGCAAGAAAACCGTATTACAATGCTCATCCAAAATCGTTAATCACTTGCCAAGTTTCGCCATGATTCGTGTACCCTCACCTGCCAAATTAAATCTGTTTTTGCACATTACTGGGCGTCGTGACAACGGCTACCATGAATTGCAGACGATTTTTCAACTGATTGATTTATACGACTGGTTAGAATTTGAAGTCAATGCTACGCAGACTGTTCAAATTCAGGGCTTAAATAGTGTCGATTTAGAGCAAAACCTGATTTACAAAGCCACGCAAATTTTAAAACCTTACGCGAAACAAGCCACAGGTTTAAATATTTCAATTGAGAAGTACATCCCTATGGGTGCAGGGCTTGGCGGAGGTTCATCCAATGCCGCAACCACCTTAATTGTAGTCAATCAACTTTGGCAATGTGGCTTGGATACTCAAAAACTAGCTGAACTTGGTTTACAGCTCGGAGCAGATGTACCTATCTTTGTGCATGGTCGTAATGCATGGGCAGAAGGCATTGGTGAACAGTTAACATTCATAGACTTAGCCCCAAAACAATATATTGTGTTAAAACCTGACTGTTTTATCAGCACTCAACTACTTTTTTCACAAAAAACATTGACAAGAAACACGAAGCCCACTAAATTCTGCGGCTATCAGATAAAGCCATCTGACTTTGGAAATAATTTTGAGCCTGTGGCACGAAATTTATACCCCGAAGTTGATGAAGCAATGCGTTATTTAGACCAATTTGGTCAAGCAAAGCTTACAGGTACAGGTGCTTGTGTCTTTACTGAAGTGACTGCAGAAATGAATGTAGACGACATTTTGGCACACTCACCATGTACTGCGTACGTTGTGAACAGCTTAGATGAATCTCCATTACGACATTTCACAGTACAATAGGGGTATCGCCAAGTGGTAAGGCACCGGTTTTTGATATCGGCATCCGTTGGTTCGAATCCAGCTACCCCTGCCATCTCTTTCACCTGTAGATTACTGTATTAGGGGTATCGCCAAGTGGTAAGGCACCGGTTTTTGATATCGGCATCCGTTGGTTCGAATCCAGCTACCCCTGCCATCTTACAGTGATCAAATCTAGGGGTATCGCCAAGTGGTAAGGCACCGGTTTTTGATATCGGCATCCGTTGGTTCGAATCCAGCTACCCCTGCCATTTTCTCGCATTAGACAGAACCCCCAATATTACCGCTATCCTGTTAATTTACCTTGACAGAACGCAGTAAAAATATTAAAGTTCTGCCGCATTAGGGGTATCGCCAAGTGGTAAGGCACCGGTTTTTGATATCGGCATCCGTTGGTTCGAATCCAGCTACCCCTGCCATCTATTCCTACATACACCAACCGCCAAGGGTGCTTCATGCCCAATCTTGTCGTTTTTAGTGGAACCGCGCATCCACAATTCGCTCAAAAAGTCGTAAGCCACTTGCACATTCCTTTAGGTGCTGCATCAGTTTCTACCTTCTCTGATGGTGAGATTGCTGTAGAGATTACCGAGAATGTCCGTGGTAAAGACGTATTTATCGTACAACCTACTTGTGCGCCAACCAATGACAACCTCATGGAAATCTTGGTGATGGCTGACGCGTTGCGTCGTGCAAGTGCAGGTCGTATTACTGCCGTTATTCCTTACTTCGGTTATGCCCGCCAAGACCGTCGTCCTCGTTCTACACGTGTTCCAATTACCGCTAAAGTGGTTGCAGATATGCTCACCACTGTAGGGATTGACCGTGTAGTGATGATTGACTTGCACGCAGACCAAATTCAAGGTTTCTTCGACATCCCTGTAGACAACATTTATGGTACGCCTGCGCTATTGGCTGACCTGCGTCAACAGTCACACGACAATCTCATGGTAGTTTCACCAGACGTTGGTGGTGTGGTTCGTGCGCGCGCTGTTGCAAAACAAATGGGTGATATCGATCTTGCAATTATCGATAAACGTCGTCAAAAAGCGAATGAATCACAAGTGATGCATTTGATTGGTGATGTAAAAGATCGTGACTGTGTCATTGTAGATGACATGGTGGATACTGCAGGTACATTATGCAAAGCTGCCGATGCACTTAAAACTTTTGGTGCTCGCCGCGTTGTTGCTTATGCTACCCACCCTGTACTTTCAGGCAAAGCGATTGAAAACCTGAAAAATTCTGTAATTGATGAATTGGTTGTAACTGACACCATTCCTCTTTCAGAAGAAGCGCAAGCACTTGGCAAAATCCGTCAAGTGTCTGTTGCGAGCATGGTTGCAGAAACAATTCGTCGTATTAACAACGAAGAATCTATTAGCGCAATGTTCGATTCTTATCTATAATAGAGCGCTGAATTTTCAAAGCCCTGCCAATTGGCAGGGTTTTCTATCACTAGATTGGTCGCAGATCTAGTTTATTTAAACTCAAAATAAGGATGTCTATCATGGCAAACTTCGTATTAAACGCTCAAGCGCGTGAAGCAGCTAACCAAGGGAAAGGTGCGAGCCGCCGCCTTCGTCACGCTGCATTAGTTCCAGCTATCATTTATGGTGGCGACGCTGAGCCAGTAGCTGTTACTTTAGAACTTCGTGAGCTTGTAAAAGCTTTAGAAAGCAATGCTTTCTTTGAAGAAGTTGTAGAAATCAAAGTAGGCGACAAAGTTGAAAGCGTTAAAATCCAAGCTTTACAACGTCACCCTGCTAAAAACACACCTATGCACGCTGACTTCAAACGCGCATAAGTGTTTACGGTGTAATTAGTGGCTAATATTTCACTGATTGTTGGTTTGGGCAACCCTGGTAAAGAGTATGCCCAAACCCGCCATAATGCAGGTTTCTGGTTTGTAGAACAGCTTGCAGATCAATATGGCATTACATTAAAAGCCGATCCTAAATTTCACGGGATCAGCGGACGTGGTAATATCGAAGGTCAAGACGTTCGTCTGTTATTACCCACAACCTTTATGAATCGTTCTGGTCAAAGTGTTGTTCCCTTCGCCAAATTCTATCAAATTGCACCTGAAGCAATGCTGATTGCTCATGATGAACTGGATATGAACCCAGGGATTATTCGCCTAAAAACGGGTGGTGGTCATGGTGGACATAATGGTTTACGTGACATCGTGCCGCACACAGGTCCAAACTTCCATCGTTTACGCATTGGTATTGGGCATCCAGGTTCAAAAGAACGCGTGTCTGGTCATGTACTGAGCAAAGCACCAAGTAGCGAGCAAACTTTAATGGATGATGCACTTGCACATGCATTAGGTCGTATCAAGTTACTGGTCAATGGCGAAGTACAACAAGCCATGAATCAAATCAATGCCTATAAACCGAACTGATGAATCCACAATTGTTGAACAATCACACTTGCCATGTCGCAATTTTCAGAGCAAAATGCGCTTTCTGCTCGGAACTGACATCCAGCAAGCAGTGTTTGAATTCAACCATAAGATAAAATCTTAGGTCCACTAAGGAGACGCTCACCATGCTATCTCGTTTATTAAAATGCAAAATCCACCGTGCTTTTGTAACTCATGCAGAACTTCACTACGAAGGTTCATGTGCAATTGACGGAACACTCATGGATTTGGCTGGCATTCGTGAATATGAAGAAATCCACGTATGGAACGTGACCAATGGTAAGCGCTTCACAACTTATGCAATTCGTGGTGAAGACAACTCAGGCATCATTTCAGTCAATGGTGGTGCTGCACACCAAGCCGATGTAGGCGATATTATTATTATTGCAACCTTTGGTGACTTCACTGAAGCAGAAGCCAATGCACACGAACCACGTTTGGTCTATGCAAACCCAGACAATACCGTGAGCCACACTGCAAACTGTATTCCTGTACAAGTGGCTTAAGCCATTCCTGTACAAAATAAAAAAACTCGCAAATTTTGCGAGTTTTTTATGGCTCAATAAAAGTCTTTCTAGCCTTTAATCGCAAGAATTACAAATTAATCATCTTGCAAGCTATGCAATAAGCTATGGCTAATACCATCAGCCCTTAAAAATGCAAAATCATAACTTGCGGTTGCAAGCGCCAACACGCGACGTTCAAACTCCTGCCACAAAGGTCGCACTTCTTTGTAGTGAATGCCCAAGCCGCTTTCATCGGTAAAATGTCGATTTTTTTCACAAATTTTCAGTGCATGGTACAGCTTACGCCCTTTTGAAGCATCATCTCGTAAACGCACACGCTTAGAGCGGATAAACCCCTCAACATGACGCAGGTCGGCAAACGGCAACATAGGCACTAAAATCTGATCGAGCTGTGCATCTAAACGACGCCAAACGGCAGTGTGTTGTTCAGGCGTATAGCTGTTCCATCGAATCACTTCATGGTTAAAGCGACGGCAACCTCGACAGACAGCATCACCAAACACCGTAGAACAACGACCTGCACACGGGGTTAAAGTGGCAATTTGACGATCCTTACTCAACACAACACTCCAATATTTAACAACACCTGTTGGCGCATCAACATGAACACAACATTCTTCTTTGAAACGAGTGGCATCATACCCCGTTCTGCTACATTTTTAAAATGTTGTGTCGTGCTTTAAAAACCATGTACCGCACTCGGTTTTCTCGCATATTCACACAAAGCAGGTTAGAATATGCGCCTTAAATTTTTGTCTTTCATCTATTGGAGTACTCCATGAACGCTACTGTAGAACAGCTTGCACCTGTAGAACAGCCAGCGACCACGACTTGGGTTGTTGCCGCACTTTATCAATTCAAAGAAGTTGCAGATCCTGCCGATCTTCAACAACGCTTATTAGATTTGGTAAATTCAATCAACCTTTGCGGTACTCTTATTGTGGCAGGTGAAGGCATTAATGGAACTGTAGCGGGTGATCGTGCCGCGATTGATCAAGTTCACCAATTTCTGTTGAATGAAGGCTTTACTACAATGGAATACAAAGAGTCGCACAGCTCTGAAAAGCCATTCCGTAAAATGAAAATCAAGCTGAAAAAAGAAATTGTGACTTTGGGTGTAGAAGTAAAACCACGTGATTTAGTCGGTCACTACCTAGACCCGAAAGAATGGAATGAACTGATTGCCCGTGACGATGTCATTCTGATTGATACCCGTAATGACTATGAATACAAAGCAGGAACGTTTAAGGGCGCAATTGACCCGAAAACTGAAACGTTCCGTGAATTTCCAGAATATGTGAAACAAAACCTAGAACAGCATAAAGATAAAAAAATTGCGATGTTCTGCACAGGCGGGATTCGTTGTGAGAAATCGACCTCTTTATTGTTGCAAGAAGGTTTTACCGAGGTTTATCACTTAAAAGGTGGCGTACTTAAATACTTAGAAGAAACACCAGCAGATGAAAGCTTATGGGAAGGTGAATGTTTCGTATTTGATGGCCGTACTGCGGTGACACATGGTATGCAAGAAGGTCAAAACACCAAATGTCATGCTTGCGGTTGGCCATTACTGCCTGAAGAAGTTGAATTACCAAGCTATGAACACGGCGTATCTTGTGTGTACTGTATTGATAAAACCAGTGAGAAACAAAAAGAAGGTTTCCGTATGCGCCAATCACAAATTGCCGCAGCTAAACGTAAACGTCTGTAATCCGTACAGGCTCATACACATCAACAAGGTCTAACAAAAGCCATGTTGATGTTGTATCGACCACTCTAATCATATTGTAAAAGTCCTCATCCAGTATGGGGATTTTTTATGTCTACATATATGCTTCACGCAAGATTACATAGAACATAAAAATACAACGCTTGTTTACCAAGCATTGCGCAATATCCCCAGATTGGGTGATAGCATTCAATCAAAATAAGCCACAAAATCTGTGGCTATATTGGTGCAGATGTTTAGCACAAACTCAACATCTCCCATAACCCAAAATTCAAGGATCGTTATGTATTCCTAAATTTATATGCCACAATCAGGAGTGACGCTATGCCTAAAACAACAATTTCAAATTCAATGCACACACTACGTTTTACGCCTGTAAAATCTGTGACTGCTGCGCATAGCACAACAATGCAAGATTGTTTGGAACATGAGTCACATACTTTTATTGTGGCTTTAGGTGCAATTTTAGGCGGTATTATTGCAGCATTTGTGGGCTACCATCTGCAAGCGCATTTCTTGAATTACGCCCTGCTCTGTGCCATTCCTATACTTGTGGCATATAGCTTAAGACGTGTATATATCTATACCCTGACCCATGCAGAGCTTGATTAAGTCTAAATTGCGCAAGACTTTACTGTTCGTCCAATACTGCTTAGGATAGAAGCACTTTTCTAAAGCACAACTTGCATGAACTTAACTGAATGGATTATTTCCATTATGGAACAACTGGGCTACCTTGGTATTGCCCTGTTAATGTTTCTGGATAATGTTTTTCCACCCGTTCCTTCTGAAATTATTATGCCCTCTGCAGGCTATTCTGCATCGCAAGGGCAATTACTGCTATTGGGTGTCATCATTGCAGGCTGTATCGGCTCGTTGTTCGCAGCGGCAGTGTTATATTGGGTAGGTTATCGCTGCAAACATGAAAGTATTTACCACTGGGTCAATCGCTACGGTAAATATCTATGGATTAAAGAACAAGACGTCCGAAACTCCCTGCATTGGTTTGAACAATATGGACATCGGATTGTATTTTTTGGGCGCATGATTCCCGCTATTCGTTCTCTCATCAGTATTCCTGCAGGCATGAGCCACATGCCATTTTGGAAATTTATGTTTTATAGTGGTTTAGGCACAATAATTTGGACCACTTTTTTAGCTTGCGTGGGTTATTATTTTGGTGAAAACCAACAATTGATGCAGCAAATTTTCAGTCAGGTCAGCCATGTCATTATAGGCTTGGTGCTCTTAGTCATCGCAATTATTTTATACCGTAGGCATCGCCGTAAAATGCGTGACTAATGCTTGTGTTGCTGCGCAATTGAATCAATTTTTTGGGGAAAATCAGACATGAAACCATATTTATTATTTTTTGCTGCGGTTTACAGTATTACGCTGGTCTTACTCATTACCGTATTGATTTTTGGTCTGAACTTAGGTGGCTTGACCTTGCTCCCTGCATTAATTGCCGCAGCATTCATTAGCGCAGGACATTTTGTCAAAAAAGAACAACGCTTACCGAGCAGTGATGAAAAAATTCAACTGGTTTGGGGCTCAAGTGCGGTGGCAATTATTATTGGTAGCTTCTTTGTGTTTTTCTTGGTGCTGATGAATCCGAATGCAGAAGCCATTTTAAAAGCTGCAGATAAAGCAGGACTAGCACTGGCTGCGGTGGTGATGCTGTGTTTGATTGCGATTCATGGTGCAGTTTTTCATGTTGCCTATGGTTGGTATGCGAACCGTTATTATCAAAAAAAGTACTTATAAGCTTACCTAAAGTACGTATTTCACACTGAACCGCAACATCAAACACTTAAAATCAACATCAGGCTGATATATCACACATAAATTTACGTCTGACATGCGCTGTAACTGAAATGCATTCTGAATAGGCTATAAGCCTACATTGTAGCAGCGTAGATTAAGCCTATTCATAGCGATTTATGAATATAGGAACGCTATAACGCATACAAAGATAAAAAGGTGATTCGAATGTCAGATTTTGAACGCAATGAAAAAATTGACCGTGATGTGGTTAAGAACTTACCAAAAGAAGAACGTGATCGCTTAAATGCCGATCCAATTACAGGAGAACCTGGTGCACACCCTGTCGGTACTGGTTTAGGTGCTGTTGGCGGTGCGGCTACTGGTGCAACAGTAGGTGCGCTGGGTGGTCCAGTAGGTGCTGTGGTCGGTGGTGCTGTAGGCGCTGTAGTGGGTGGTTTGGCAGGTAAAGGTGCAGCAGAAGTTGTGAACCCTACCGAAGAAGAAGCTTACTGGCGTACCAATAGCTTAAATACAACCTACTTTACAGAAACACGCAACCATTATCATGATTTAGATTATGATCGTGACTATCAAAATGCCTATCGCATTGGTTATGAAAACCGCCCACATTATGATACGCACACACGTTTCGAAGATGTTGAGCCCGATCTAAGAAGCAAATGGGGGCAAATTAAAGGTAGTTCACGCTTAACGTGGGAACAAGCTAAATTTGCTGTCAAAGATGCTTGGGATCGTGCGACACGCTAATTGGTAACATGATCATTGAAGCGCCATAATAAAAAACGCACTGCGATTTGCGCAGTGCGTTTTTTTTATGAGGATTACATATTACACAATATGTAAACCAAGCCATTAATCAGGCGTGTGGTACATCAAATATAATTCATTCAGGTTTTCAGGAATTTCTTCTGCAATTTCGTCCATTAACTGACCATTGCGACGGAAAGATTCCATTTGTGGATCTTCTTCATCAATGCCGCTAAACACCATCATTGGCAAAGTTAAATCAACCAATTGCTCTTCAAATTCAGGCGTAAACCATGCTTCTTCGTTTAAGAACATCGCATCGACAAAGCCAACGCTCCAATCACCCAAACTTGAATCAACTTCTGCTTCTTCAATTTCAAATGGAAACTCAATGCCTTCTTCATTGGCTAAACTTTGGCGAATGCTTTCTAACCAAGCCTGAATTTGCGCAATAATTTCAGCAGGCACTTTCTTTTGGTTGCCTTCAAACAATTCATTTAACCATGGGTCAAATTGAGGTCCAACTGCAATGGCACACAAGAAACCATGCGTTGCAGCGAAGTCTAGACCATACTCGTTTTGGTCACCATCTAGATATTCACTTAACAGGTCTAAATCTAAAGCAGTCATTTCAAATCCATCGGTGTCAATTTAGGGGTGTAGCATAGCATTTTCAATGCCAGATACAGTACCTGATTTTAGTCATCTTCATCGTCAAAATCGTCGTCATCGTCAAAATCATAATCAAAATCTTTGAGCTCACGTTCCAAACGACGTTGTGCGAGTAAATCATCAATCAAACGGCGCTTTTCTAAAGATTCTTTCGCGCTTATTTTGTTTGATGCCTCATCGAAATTAACATCATCATCACCGTAGTTATCATCTAGTTCAAAATCTGTAGAAGACACTAAAACTACCTCAGAATGAAAAAATGTGAAGGGTCTAGCCGCTATTTATCTGCCTTTATAAATATTGTCAAGTTTTATTTATTTTTTTCAAAAAACTGCAACATAGACAGCTTGCAACATTGCGGCAAATTTGTGTATTTATGAACAAGTTAGTATCATTATTTGAGATTCGCCCCAATCATAAAAATATTTTGCGGGCAAAAAGGAAATTGACTTGAAAAACAGTAATGAAGCCCCATATTCCTATCACATTCTTCATTCAAACATCATTTTAAAATCATGCTTGATTGATCAATTCACCCCCTATTTAAAGCGAATTGTGCTATCATGCACGGTTTTTCACTGCCACAGATTCAACGAAGAGTAAGCAAAGATGAGCGATATGAATTCCCCTACTTCGCAAGTAGCGGCTCTGATTAGCCGAGGCAAAGAGCAAGGTTACCTAACTTACGCTGAGGTTAACGATCATCTCCCGGACTCAATCACAGAAAGCGAGCAGATTGAAGACATTATTCAAATGCTTCAAGACGTCGGTATTCCTGTGCATGAACGTGCGCCTGAATCTGATGATGCAATGTTCGAGGATAATGCGGAAGCTGCCGACGAAGTTGCTGAAGAAGAAGCTGCAGCGGTACTTGCCTCTGTAGAAAATGAGCCTGGTCGCACCACAGACCCTGTGCGTATGTATATGCGTGAAATGGGTACGGTTGAGCTGTTAACGCGTGAAGGTGAAATTAGCATTGCGAAACGTATTGAAGAAGGGATTCGCGATGTACTTCACTCGATTGCCTACTGGCCAAACGCAGTGCAAGTGGTACTGCAAGAATATAAAGATTATGAAGCAGGCGAACGTCGCCTTGCCGATATTTTATCAGGTTATTTAGACCCTGAAACCGATGAAGAAATTCCAGAAGTTTTAGAAGACGAAGCCGATTTAGACAAAGAAGAAGACACCAGCAACAAACCAACCAAAGACGTCAAACTTGATGATGACGATGAGGAAGAAGAAGCTGAAGCCGAAGAAGAATCTGAAGCAGATTCAGGTCCAGACCCAGAAATTGCAAGAATGCGTTTTGGTGAATTGGAACAGGCTTATCTTGCAAAAATTGCTGCCATTGAAAAACATGGTCGTGAAAGTGCCGAAGCTCAAGAGGCTTTAGAAGCTTTAGCGACTGTATTCATGATGTTTAAATTTACGCCACGTTTATTCGATATTATTTCGGAAATGATTCGTGGTACACATGAACAAATTCGTACTGCTGAACGTGAAGTGATGCGTTATGCGGTGCGTCGTGGTCGTATGGATCGTACTCAATTCCGTACCTCATTCCCAGGTCAGGAATCTAACTTTGCTTGGTTAGACGAGCACATTGCCAAAGCACCTGCCGACCAAAAAGGCTATTTGGAAAAAGTACGTCCAGATATTTTGGCGTTCCAACAAAAAATTGCCGACATTGAAAAAGAGTTAGGCTTAGATGTTAAAGGCATCAAAGAAATTTCTAAGCGTATGGCAGTAGGCGAAGCCAAAGCCCGTCGTGCGAAAAAAGAAATGGTTGAAGCCAACTTGCGTCTGGTTATTTCGATTGCAAAAAAATACACCAACCGTGGTTTACAATTCCTAGACTTGATTCAGGAAGGTAACATCGGCTTGATGAAAGCGGTAGACAAGTTCGAATACCGTCGTGGTTATAAGTTCTCGACTTATGCAACATGGTGGATTCGTCAGGCGATTACTCGTTCTATTGCCGACCAAGCGCGTACCATTCGTATTCCAGTACACATGATCGAAACCATTAACAAGATCAACCGTGTATCGCGTCAATTGCTTCAGGAAATGGGTCGTGAACCGACTCCAGAAGAATTAGGCGAACGCTTGGAAATGGATGAAGTTAAAGTTCGTAAAGTTCTGAAAATTGCCAAAGAGCCGATTTCTATGGAAACGCCAATTGGTGATGATGAAGATTCACATTTGGGTGACTTCATTGAGGACAGCAACATCACCTCACCTGTTGATGCGGCAACCTCTGAAGGCTTAAAAGAAGCGACCCGTGAAGTGCTTGAAAACTTGACTGAACGTGAAGCCAAAGTTCTGAAAATGCGTTTTGGTATTGATATGCCAACCGATCATACTTTGGAAGAAGTTGGGAAGCAGTTTGATGTGACCCGTGAACGTATCCGTCAGATTGAAGCCAAAGCCTTACGTAAACTTCGTCACCCTTCTCGTTCTGAACACTTACGCTCGTTCTTGGAAAATGACTAAGATTGCTGCATAAATGAGCTATTGAAATTTTTAAATTCAGCCTCATTTATTCAACAAGACAAAAAACGCCTGCCCTATGCAGGCGTTTGATATAGAGATAGAGACACACGCTTATGACGTTATTCAACCGTACCCCATCTCGTGAACTACAAGAGCATCTTTGGGTGTTTCCAATGGATTACCCAATTAAACTCATTGGTGACGCGGGTGATGAACTGCGTATTGCTGTGCTTGAAATTTTAGTGAAGCACTTCCCTGAGTTTGATGCACAAAGCATCAGCATTACCCCATCACGCACAGGCAAGTATCATTCAATTACAGCACAATTGCGTTTTGAAGAATTGGAACAAGTGCATGCCATTTATGCAGATTTGGCAGCTTGCCCACTGATTAAAACTGCATTGTAATTTTGTAGATTGATTTTCAAATAACACGCTTTCGGGCGTGTTTTTTGTTTCTGCGCTGCCAAAATCTTATTCAATCCACAAATCCCCTACAGCCGCCACATTTTCGTATAATAAAATCAATTTCTTGCTTTTATGGATAGGACTGCATCACTGTGGATACTGCACAACGGCCAAACCTGATTATTCGTCAATATCATGACCTGACTGACTATCAAGCTCGCTTTCAGGAAATGAAAGACTGGACTGAACAACGTGATGCAGACAGCCCTGACCAACTCTGGATTTTGCAACATCCGAATGTACTGACCCAAGGGCAAGCAGGCAAAGCCGAACATATTTTAATGGCGACAGATATTCCTGTGGTACAGACTGATCGTGGTGGTCAAGTCACATGGCATGGCCCAGGCCAATTGGTCGCCTACTTCATGTTTGACCTGAACCGTTTAGGCTGGAATGTCCGTACTTTGGTATCTTATGCTGAAAACTTGATGATTGAGCTGCTTAAAAAATACGGCATTGAAGCCTATGCCAAAGCCGATGCACCGGGGGTATATGTCAATGAACGGAAAATTGGCTCACTTGGTTTTAAAATTCGTAAAGGCCGTAGTTATCACGGTTTAGCCCTCAATATTGATTGTGACTTGACTGGTTTTCAAAGTATCAACCCTTGCGGCTATGCAGGTTTGGAAATGGTACGTGTGATGGATTTAGTCAATGACTATCCACATTTTGAAAACTTCTGCGCAGATATCATTGAAACTTTACAAAACAGCGGTTACTTTAATGACGTTCAAGTCATTCACGTATAAATGGCTTTCTTTTCAATAAGAAATAAAATAGAGTATTTACTCTAAATAATGATTTATAACACAGGGATTCAGCGCGTGATTTCAACTAAATCTGTGAAACCCGCTTTGCAACTGGCCTATGTCAAACTCATGATGGATGTGATTGGCAGAGGTTTAGTCATGGCAAGTCAGGTCGATGAAGAAATTAAACAAGAAGTTGCCAAATTTCCCAGCAACTTTGTGTTGTCTATGAAAGTTTTTCCGAATGGTCCAGCCTTTGTTGCCAAAGTCACTGCAGATCATCAATTAGAACTGTTACAGAATACGGCACAAAAACCCGATTTAACCATTACCTTCAAACACTTAAATCATGCATTTTTAGTGTTTTCATTTCAGGAAAGTACCGCACAGGCCTTTGCGCATGACCGCATGATTGCCGATGGTGATGTGTCTTATGCAATTCGCTTGGTACGTTGCCTGAATAAAATGGAAGCACTGATCTTGCCTAAATTACTGGCAGAACTGGCGGTAAAACAATATCCGACTGAACTCAGCTTAAAAGAAAAACTATCAGGTGCAGCCAATATCTATCTAAAAGTTACCCAATCTTATTTCAAACGGAGTGCATAACATGGCGAAGCCTTATTACGAATTTTTTTGCCCAGTCAAAGTCATTGCAGGTCATGCCGCGCTTGAACATATTCCGTTTGAATTGGCGACACTCGGTTCGCAGCGTCCAATGATCATTACCGACAAAGGTGTGCGTTCCAACAATTTGCTTGCACCGATTGAAGCGGCTTTTGAATCTACCGATGCCGTGATTGGCTATGTTTTTGATGATGTCCCGCAAGATTCAAGTGTGGCAACAGTGCGTCGTGCGGCACAGTTGTACCGTGAAAATAACTGTGATGCCATTATCGCGGTGGGTGGCGGTTCAGTCATTGACACTTCTAAAGCCACCAATATTTTAGTCAGCGAGGGCGGTGATGACTTATTGCAATATTCAGGTGCGCATAACTTACCACGCCCACTGAAACCTTTTTTTGTGATTCCAACCACATCAGGCACAGGTTCAGAAGTGACTATGGTTGCGGTGGTATCCGACACCGAAAAGAACGTCAAAATGCCATTTGCATCGTATTACTTAATGCCACATGCAGCCATTTTAGACTCACGTATGACGCAAACTTTGCCACCACATTTAACGGCAATGACGGCTATGGATGCCATGACGCACGCCATTGAAGCTTATAGTTGCATGGCAGCCAACCCAATTTCTGATGCTTATGCTACTGCAGCAATTAAAAAAATCAGCAATAACCTGTTCAATGTATTAGACAACCCAAGCGATGAACAAGGCCGTTTGGAACTGGCACAAGCATCGACTATGGCGGGCATTGCATTTTCAAATTCCATGGTTGGTTTAGTGCATTCCCTAGGTCATGCGTTGGGTGCTGTGGCACATTTGCCACATGGACTGTGCATGAATTTATTCTTGCCATACGTGTTGGAATACAACAAAGACGTCAATGCCGATAAAATTGCCGAGCTGCTATTACCGTTGGCAGGCGCAGACGTCTATGCGCAAACCCCTGCACATTTACGTGCCGATAAAACCGTTGCGACACTCTTAGCCATTCGTGACCGCTTATATGCACTGACCAAATTGCCACGCACTTTACAAGAAACTGGTAAAGTCAGCGAAGCACAATTAGATGAAGTCGCTGAAAAAGCCCTGAACGATGGTTCGATTATTTACAACCCGAAAGAAGCCAATTTAGAAGAACTCAAAGCCATCTTAAAAAAGGCTTGGTAATTCCTACAAAATAGGCGAACATAGCCGAAAATCTAGCCTGATGTTTTTCTAAACATCGGGCTTTTCATTGGTAGACTGCTGCGTCTGATGTTTTTTCATCAATATGGCGTTTTTTCTGCTAAAAAAGAAAGCAAAGATACTGACAAAGCGCGTCATTATGGAGTAGATTGGCGCGTTTTTACTTTTTATGTAGGGGGGATTGTTCGTCTCAAACAATCCTGAACAAACATGACTGATCCTTGATCAACGATTAAGAGGATAACGCCGTTGACAAATATCTCTGGGACTCAATCGGCAGCTAAACTGCAAAAAACGCTAGGACTCTGGCACATTATTATTATTGGTTTAGCCTACATTCAACCGATGACGTTATTCGACACTTTCGGCTTAGTATCGGAAGAAAGTCATTTTCACGTACCCACATCTTATATTTTTGCACTGGTTGCCATTCTTTTAACTTCTTTAAGTTATGGTCACATGATTCGTCGTTATCCTTCTTCTGGGTCGGCGTATACCTATGCACAAAAATCGATTCACCCCAACGTTGGTTTTATGGTGGGTTGGTCATCTTGGCTAGATTATTTACTCTCGCCAATGGTCAACATCATCTTGGCGGTGATTTATCTGGAAGCCTTATTCCCTGATGTGAATCACTGGATTTGGGTGGTGGTACTCACGGCATTTATGACGGGTGTCAACTTGCGTGGCGCGCGTTTTGTCGCCAACTTTAACAGTATGATCGTTTTGGTACAGTTGGTGGTCATTGGCGTATTTACATGGATGATGTACACCAAACTTCAGGCAGGCTTCAATGCCGATGGTCCAATTACTGCCGAGCAACGCTATCAGTTATGGAGCTTAGAACCTTTCTGGAATGAACTGACTTCGGTAGGCGCATTGATTACAGGTGCAACCCTACTCTGCTTTTCATTTACAGGTTTTGACTCACTCAGCTCGCTTGCAGAAGAAACCAAAGACACTGAAAAAACCTTACCGAAAGCAATGTTCTTAACTGCGCTAATTGCGGGTGTGATTTTTATTGTCAGCACCTATTTCATGCAGATTTTCTTCCCGAATGAACCAGGCAGCTACTTTAAAAATATTGCTGAAACACAGCCAGAAATTCTGCTCTTGGTCGGCGGCTCGTTGTTCCAGTCATATGTGCTTGCCTTTGCTATTGTAACGGTAATGGCATCGGGTATTTCGGCTCATGCGGGCGTATCGCGTTTAATGTACGTGATGGGTCGTGATGGCGTGATCAACAAAAAAATCTTTGGTCATATCAGCCCACGCAGCTATACACCTTCATACAATATTTTAATTGTAGGTGCTGTAGCGTTAACTGCTGGTTTTATGGACTTGGATTTTGTCATTTCATTAATCAGTTTTGGTGCCCTCACCGCATTTAGCTTTGTGAATTTATCGGTGATTTCACGTTACGCGCTACGTGATGGTCGTACCAAAGGCTTTAAAGACCTTCTCAATTTTGTGATCGTACCGTTGTGCGGCTTTATTGCAGTCTTTGCTTTATGGCTCGAAGTCGATGAAACTTCATTGAAGTATGGCTTATGGTGGGCAATGTTTGGGGTTTTATACCTCGGTTATAAAACCAAAGGCTTTAAACACCCTGCTCCGCAGCACAATGAGTTTGATGATCGCTAAGACAAATAGCATCACAACTTTAAGATCAGGCGCTTTATGCGCCTTTTCTTATGCCTCAAATGGATTGCAGCGTTAAATCAGCAAAATAGCGAAAACAAAAAAGCTGAGTACAGTTTTGTCTCAGCTTTTTATCTATCAATTGTACGCATTGATGCTAAAGATCGCATTAAATTTGAAATGAATTGATGCTCAAATTAGAGCAATGCTTTAAAACCTTGCTGACGCCATGCCTCATACACAATCACAGCCGTTGCATTAGACAAGTTTAAACTGCGTGAGTTTTCTGCCATGGGTAAACGAATCCAGTGCTGCTGCGGAAACAACATGCGTACTGCTTCTGGCAAACCACGTGTTTCAGGCCCCATCAACAAGGCAACAGGTCGGTTTAAATCCGAAGTATGTGGTGTTTCTGTACCTTTGGTGGTTAATGGATAAATCGCATCCAACCCCACGCCTTTGCTGTCTAAATTAGCCAAGCATTGCTCAAGATTGTCCCAAATTTGCATACGTGCCCATTCGTGATAATCTAAACCTGCACGTTTCAGCTTTTTATCATCCAACTCAAAACCTAATGGCTTAATCAAATGTAATTGCGCACCTGTATTGGCACACAAACGAATGATATTTCCTGTATTGGCTGGAATTTCAGGCTCATATAAAACAACGTGGATCACAAATTTTCTCTACTTTTCACAATCCCTCCCCAGCTCCCTTTAGAAAATGTAGGAACTCCCCTCTTTTTAAAAGAGGGGTTGGGGGAGATTCATTACCATTTCAACTGTTCACGTAAATTGACCACTTCACCAATAATGGTCAAGGTAGGCGCCTGAATGTGGTGCTGTGCGACTTTACTGGCAATATCCGCCAACGTCCCCACCACCACTTTTTGTTCAGGGGTCGTGCCTTTAGAAATTAAGGCGACAGGCATATCCGCCCGTTGTCCATGTGCAATCAGTTTTTCACAAATGCTTTCTAAGCCAACCAAGCCCATATACAGCACCAAAGTCTGGTGTTCATACACCAATTCTGACCACGGCAATTCAGGCGAACCTTCTTTTAAATGCCCAGTAAGGAAACGCACACTTTGCGCATAATCTCGATGAGTCAGTGGAATGCCTGCATAAGCCGAACAGCCCGAGGCTGCGGTGATGCCCGGTACGACCTGAAATGACACACCTGCTTCATACAATTCTTGAATTTCTTCACCGCCACGCCCAAAAATAAACGGATCGCCACCTTTTAAACGGCAAACTCGCTTACCTGCTTGTGCATATTTCACCAATAATGCATTGATGCCTTCTTGCGGTACAGCATGGTTAGAACGTGCTTTTCCGACATAGACTTTTTCGGCATCACGGCGACACAATTCTAAAATAGGTGCAGACACCAAACGATCATAAATCACCACATCGGCTTGCTGCATTAAACGCAAGGCTTTTAAGGTCAGTAACTCAGGATCACCTGGCCCTGCACCAACCAAATACACCTCGCCTTTCGGTGTTTGCCATTCCGCTAAAGCCTGTTGGATACTTTGGTTTGCAGCGTCAAGATTGTCGTTGAACACCTGTTCTTTAAGAGGACTGGCATATAGCTCCTCCCAAAAAATACGGCGCTCATCTGGATTTACAATTTTCTGTTTTACTGCGGCACGCCACTGACCTGAAAACTCTGCCAGTTTGCCCATACCATGCGGAATGGTACTTTCCAGTTGTGTACGAATTTGACGTGACAATACAGGCGATGTGCCATTACTCGCGACTGAAATCACCAAAGGCGAACGGTCAATGATGGCAGGCACCATAAAACGGCAATGTGGTGGATCATCAACACTATTGACCAGCACATTTTCGGCTTCGCAAGCTGCAAAAACTTGCTGATTGACCAAATTGTTATCCGTTGCAGCAATCACCAAACGATAGTGACGTAACGCAGTAGATGGACTAAAAACATCTTGCACATACTGCCCCTGACTTTGTTGCACCAGTTGCAATAAATTGACATCAATTTCAGGGGCAAGCACATCAACTTTTGCGCCCGCTTTAGCCAGTAACACCGCTTTGCGATAAGCAATATGCCCACCGCCCACAATCAGACAAGGTTGCTGCTGCAACTTTAACGAGATTGGAAAAATATCCACACTAAACCTCAATATTTAAATCTGATTGTAAGCAATTTCATCCTAAGTCGACCTGCACTCAACTTAGTCAATAAACTCTAAACCGCCCATGTACGGACGTAATACTGCAGGAATTTCAATCGAACCATCGGCACGTTGATAGTTTTCCATAACAGCCAATAAAGTACGTCCTACCGCCAAACCTGAACCGTTTAATGTATGCACAAATTCAGTTTTCTTTTGGTCGGCACGGTAGCGTGCTTTCATACGACGCGCTTGGAAATCCCCCATGTTTGAGCATGATGAAATTTCACGGTAAGTGTTTTGACTTGGCACCCAAACTTCTAAGTCATAGGTTTTGGTTGCGCCAAAGCCCATATCGCCACCACATAGAATAATTTTACGGTACGGTAAACCAAGTGCCTGCAAAATACCTTCTGCATGTCCAGTCAATTCTTCTAAAGCCTGCATTGAGGTTTCTGGTTTTACAATCTGCACCATTTCGACTTTATCAAATTGGTGTTGGCGGATTAAACCACGAGTATCGCGACCATAAGAACCTGCTTCGCTGCGGAAACAAGGGGTATGAGCGGCATATTTTAATGGCAAGCGTTCAGGATCAATGATTTCATCACGCACAAAGTTGGTTACTGGAACTTCGGCAGTTGGAATTAGATAGTATTCTTTTTCACCTTGTAGCTTGAACAAATCTTCTTCAAATTTAGGCAGCTGACCAGTACCACGCAATGAATCTGCATTGACCAAATACGGTACATACGCTTCGGTATAACCATTTTGAACAGTATGCGTATCTAACATGAACTGTGTAATCGCACGTTGTAAACGCGCCAATGGCCCTTTCAGAACGCTAAAACGAGAACCTGTTAATTTGGTTGCAGTTTCAAATTCCAAACCACCCATCATTTCGCCAAGGTCGGTATGATCTTTAATTTCAAAATCAAACTGGCGTGGTGTGCCCCATTTCAATACTTCCACATTATCAGCTTCATCTTTACCTTCAGGCACAGACTCATCTGGCAAGTTTGGAATAGACAATGATTTAGCTTCTAACTCATCTTGTAACTCTGCCAAAGCCACTTCAGCGGCTTTGATTTCATCGCCAATAGCAGCCATGCGAGCCATAATTTCAGAAGCATCACCACCTGCTTTTTTAATCTGACCGACTTGTTTTGCGCCCGAATTACGCTCTGCCTGTAATGCTTCGGTTTTAGATTGCAATTCTTTACGACGTGCTTCAAGTGCTGCCCACTCTGCCACATCTAATTGCACACCACGTTTTGCCAAGGCTAAATTTACAGCCTCAATATTATTTCTGAGTAATTTCGGGTCAATCATAGCCAATCTTGGAATAAGAAAAAAACTGGCTATAGTGTAAGCGCTTCGGGTTAAAAAATACAGTAACCCGATTCACGGCTGCACCTTATTACAGCAATCTCTGCGTATTTTTGTGCAATTTTATTGGCGAGGATACTGCGGCAAACTTGGCAAATATTCAGGCTTAATTAATTTTTCCGTCGCATAGTAAGGCAGAATCAACTCAGGCATACCTTCTGCATAAGATGCTAATTCATACAACGGATAGACAAAGACCAAACCATTAGCGCCATAATAAAAATTATCGCTCAATTTAAACTTTTCACGGGAAATATCATGTTCATTTAACCAATTTAGGACTTACGCATTGACGGATTCAAAAAAGTATTAAAATACTTTATAAAGTATCTGTGATCAGACGAATTAAACATGCTTCTACAGCAACTTGTACATTACCCATTTATATGGGCTTTCTCATGAC